>DASSOA010000026.1:0-7063 GCA_035701115.1 Gammaproteobacteria bacterium | reverse complement strand
CGGGATTGAACGCACTAATGCCGCCCTGGGTTGCTGCATGGGCAGATACGCACAGAGTCATCGTACCGGCTGCACAACAGCCGGCCAGAAATCCGAAACGCATGATTCATCCTCCAAACAAATATTCGAACGCGCAACACGTCAGGCTGTTCCTGACATGCTTGTGAAAAGACCTACGCGACGAAATATGTGGGAGGTGCGCGGCTGAAGCGTGTACGGGGATAGGGGCGAACGTGAAGCTGGGCGGGTTTCTGGATGGCGTATTCGGTGTAATCCGTCAGCACATGAAGCGTCAGGACAGCGCCCGGAACGCCAAACGCGTGACCCGCGAGAACACAATACTGACAGAGATTATCCTGAGATCCGATCGGATGGGTTTCCTGATGCGCGGGGAAACCCGTCTGTACCAGCAACACCACCGCTGCCAACGCCAGGAACAGCCGTCGCCAGCGCGGATCACACAGCGCGGAGCGGCAGCGGTGCAGCAGTGAGAAAGTCATGCGTTCCTAGTGGACCCCGGTCGCACCGGAATGACGCCCGATGGCTTCAATCCGGAACAGGATCAATTGCGCCATATCGCGCTGCAGGGAATCATACAATACCTGCGCCTGTTCGGCGTCACCCAGGGCGTTGGCTTCGTCGTAGGCGAACGTCCGTTTCAAAGTCAGCGTCTGCGGCTGAATCAGCGTGCCTTTGGGGGTGGTCAGCGAAAACTGCACCTGATAGGCCACTTCCTTTTCCAGCGGCCGGCCGATATTGCTGACGGACAACACTCGCTGTATCTGTTGCGCGCTCAGCACGTTCAGAGTTGCAGTGGATAAGGTCGGATCGCCTACCACCGACGTACTGCCGGAAGAAAGGCTGCGCTGGAGTTCGCGCAGTAGCGTCTGGTTTCCGGACGGCACATTGAGATAAGTCCGCTGCATCACATCCGGCAATTCCGCGTTGCCGCGCAGATGAAAACCGCAACCGGACAGCAGGATAGCCAATCCCGAGGCGAGGCATACCAGACGCAACAGAAGGTTAGACACGTTAGACCACCAGATTAACCAATTTTCCGGGCACAACAATCACCTTGCGGATCGTCTGACCTTCGACGAAACGCTGCACATTGGGTTCCGCAAGTGCCGCCTGCTCGACCTGCTTGCGGTCGGCGTCGGCGGCGACCGCTACCCGCCCGCGCAGCTTGCCGTTGACCTGGACGACAATTTCAATCGTATCCCGCACCAGCGCTTCCGGATCCGGCTTGGGCCAGTTTGCGTTGACGATCGCGCCGTCCTTGCCCAGCATCTGCCACAACGCTTCGCAGGTGTGCGGCGCCATCGGGGTCAGCAGCAAGGCGATGGATTCCAACGCTTCCTGCAGCACCGCCCGCCCCTGCGGACTGGCGTCGTCACTGCGCGTGATCGCATTCAGCAGCTCCATGGTCGCGGCGACGGCGGTATTGAACATGTAGCGGCGACCAATGTCGTCACTTACTTTTGCAATCGTGGCATGCACCTGACGGCGCAATTCACGTTGCGCATCGTTCAGCATTGCCGAATCAAGTTTTGGCGCCGGACCCGACTGCACATGATCCACAACAGCTTTCCACAACCGCTTCAGAAAACGGTGCGCACCCTCGACGCCGGCCTCCGACCATTCCAGCGACTGCTCCGGCGGCACCGCAAACATCATGAACAGGCGCACGGTGTCGGCGCCGTATTTGTCCACCAGCGCCTGCGGATCAACGCCGTTGGCCTTGGACTTGGACATGGTACCCATGCCGCCGTATTCGACCGGCTGGCCATCAGCTTTATGTGTCGCGCCGGTGATCTGGCCCTGTTCGTTCATCACCGGTGTCACGTCATCCGGGCTGAAATACGTAATACCGCCCGATTTCCCTTTGCGGAAATAAATATGGTTCAGCACCATGCCCTGGGTCAGCAGGTTGGTGAACGGCTCCTCGAAATTGACCAGGCCGAGATCGTGCATCACGCGGGTCCAGAACCGCGAATACAGCAGATGCAGGATCGCGTGCTCGATTCCGCCGATGTACTGATCCACCGGCAACCATTGATTGACGCGTTCGTCCACCATGGCCTGATCGTTGTCGGCACAGGCGTAGCGCATGTAATACCACGACGAATCCACGAACGTATCCATCGTGTCGGTTTCCCGCTTTGCGGGCTTACCGCATGTCGGGCAGGCGCAATTGACGAATGCCTCGCATTTCACAAGCGGATTGCCGCTGCCGTCCGGCGCCAGATCCTCGGGCAATACCACCGGCAAATCCCTGTCGGGTACCGGCACGTCACCGCAGCCCGGACAATGGATGATCGGGATCGGACAGCCCCAGTAGCGCTGCCGCGAAATGCCCCAGTCGCGCAGGCGGAACACAGTGCGTTTTTCGCCAAGACTGCGTTTCTTCAATTCATTAGCCACGGCGTCAATCGCCTGAGCCGTGGTCAGTCCGTCATACACGCCGGAATTCACGATGATGCCATGCTCGACCAGTGCTTCGCGCATCGCGTCTGCAGCCAGCACGTCGCCTGCTTCGCTCCTGACCACAACCTTCAGCGGTAACCCGTGTTTGCGCGCAAATTCGAAGTCACGCTGATCGTGTGCCGGTACCGCCATCACCGCGCCTTCGCCGTAACCCATCAGCACGTAATTGGCGATCCAGACCGGGAGTTTCTCGTCGGTAAGCGGATGACGCACGAACAGTCCGGTGTCCATCCCTTTCTTTTCCTGGGTTGCCAACTCGGCTTCCGTGACACCGCCTTTTTTGCATTCGTCAATGAATGCAACCAATTGCGGATTGCGTGCTGCGGCGGCTTCCGCCAACGGATGTTCTGCCGCAACAGCAACATAGGTCGCACCCAACAGGGTGTCGGCACGGGTGGTGAACACCTTCAGCGCGCCATCGGCGCCTATGGACTGGCGGTCGTAGGGGAAATGAATCTCGACGCCTTCGCTCTTGCCAATCCAGTTGGCCTGCATGATCTTGACGCGTTCCGGCCAGCCGGGAAGATGGTCGAGTGCCTTCAGCAATTTGTCGGCATAGCTCGTGATGCCGAGGTAATACATGGGAATTTCGCGCTTTTCCACCAGCGCGCCCGTACGCCAGCCACGGCCGTCAATCACCTGCTCATTGGCCAGCACCGTCTGGTCAACCGGGTCCCAGTTGACGGTGCCGGTTTTCTTGTACGCGATGCCCTTTTCCAGCATGCGCAGGAACAGCCACTGGTTCCATCGGTAATAACGCGGGTCGCAGGTCGCCACTTCTCGCGACCAGTCAATCGCGAAGCCCAGCGACTTGAGCTGCTTGCGCATGTAGTCAATGTTGTCGTACGTCCATTTGGCGGGCGGCACGCCGTTCTTGATCGCGGCATTTTCAGCGGGCAACCCGAACGCATCCCAACCCATCGGCTGCAGCACGTCGCGGCCGTTCATGCGCTGATAACGGGTAATCACGTCACCGATCGTGTAATTGCGGACGTGCCCCATGTGCAGGCGCCCGCTGGGATAAGGCAGCATGCAGAGACAGTAGTATTTCGTGTCCGCTTCAGAAATTTTCGAAGCGGCATTTTTGACTTCGTTCCAGGTCGCCACAGCAGCATCAGCTATCTGCCTGTGATCGAATTCATGTGCTGTTTTGTCGTTAAGCTGCCTCATCACGTCTCTCTGATTTTATTGCGTTATACCTGAAAACTGCTGCGGTCAATAAGGACACGAAAATCACATACCAGCTTATTACTATCGAATGTATGAACATCGTCTCTGTAAGGCCAAACACAAACAATCCACACACCACGATCACACCCGCAAACCCCGCAGCCCTGGATTGCCGGTTCTCATTGCGCAACGCACCCGCGAAAATCGCGAGTGGATAACCCAGCGCGAACAGATACGCCAACAGCCCCAATGTACCCTGTCCGTACATGGCATTGAGCAGGTCATTGTGCGGGTGATCATATGAGATGACACTCAGAAAAACTTCGCCTTCCCGAATGCGCCTGTCAACCTGGCCCAGGAATGACCCGGTACCCGCGCCCAGAACGGGATATTCCCGGAATATGTGCCAGGCCGCCCGCCACATTTCCAGTCTTTGTCCGACTGAATTATTGACGAAAGGAAAGGCATATTCACCGGCAAAGGCCTGAACTGGAACCAGATAGAGAGAGTGTCCTGCGGGGACCCAGAAATCCGGCCAGGCAAGACTCTTTATTAGTTCCCGGTGAGCGACCAATCTGTAGTCGCTGGAATCGATAGTCGTCCAATTCAGTTCTTTGTCATAACCATAGATGAGAGTCAGGCGCCCCTGCCCACGCGCAATAAAGCGAACTTCCTGCATGCCACCCGGATCCGCAACGTAACGCTGCATCCGGAACATCACATTATCGCTGTCAATCAAGTCCGTCACTTTCAAAACGTATCCCGATTGGCAGTAAGATCCAAAGCCCGCTTCGTCCAGCCGCTTTCCGTCATCTATGACCGATACTCCCAGGTTCCTGACGTGGAGCTGCCTTATTTGGCGCGCCAGGTTATCCAGAAATTCCCTGTTATTGATACATCCTTGCCGGGCTATGTCGTTCTTGTCGATCAGATTCAGGTATTCCCGGTACTGCGAATAATTGCCGAATGCATCGTTGATTCTGTCCGTGATGATGGCGTACGGGGAGACAAGCAAGACAAGCACGACCAGCGCACCACTCACCGCCAGTATCCTGACCGCGCGCTTTCTGGAATTTTCGGAAAGGATCATGACCGTCGCCGCAAACAGGACTGGCAAGGCAAGCCATCCTCCGCGGGTCTGTGACAATATGCTTGTGGCGATACCGGCACTCAATGAGGCACATGTCAGTATCAGCAACCACCCGGACCGCGGGCGTGGCGAAGCATAAAACACAGCCGCCGCCAGGAATCCCATCGCTATGGACAGGTCGCCGAATGGAATCGCTTCAACAACACCGCTTACCCGAATGGAGGCATGCGCGACGACAAGTTGCCACAGCGCGTACGACAGCGTCACTAATGGTGCAATAATCAAGCCAGCCCATAGATATCGCACATCGCGCAGATATTGGCGGCATGCCAGGTATGCCGGAACCAGGAACGCAATCCTCAAACTTCGTCCCAGCATCTTGAATCCGGTATCGGTCTGGTCTCCGGCAAAATAGCAAATCACGATAATTCCGTACCAGCCTGCGAACACCAGCAGCAGGGTAAGTTCCTGTCGGCTCAGCGCCAGACCGCGAATACCGAATTTGAAAAATGCGAATATGCCTGTCAATCCCAACAGCAACAGAATGACGCTGTCTGCCCGATTGACGGTAAGCACAACGATTGGAAACACTGCCGCCAGAATCTGCACGAAGACGGTCAGGGCATTTTCAACATTGATGCCGCTCGGTCCGTAAGGCCTTCCGTTGGACACCTTAAATTTCCTTTATGAAAGAGATCAGATATCCCGCCACCATCGCCAGCATGATAACTGATAGCCCGGCAACGACCGGCATGGCCCCCGACCAAACGTACGGCGTCCGTCCGGCGTAAGGATAGATCCTGTCGGTAAGCACGCCATCATGGTCGCCGGGAATGCGGCTGACGATTCGCCCATCCGGACCGATCACTGCGGTAATCCCCGTATTGGTATCGCGCAACAGATAGCGCCCCGCTTCCAGGGCCCGCATTCGCGCGATCTCCAGGTGCTGCGGCAGCGCGATGGAATCGCCAAACCAGCCATCATTGCTGACGTTGACCAGGAACGCGGCTTCCGGCAGCGCACGCATGATTTCGCTGCTGAAGGCATCCTCGTAACAGATTGATACGCCCACCGGATAACCGGCAACCCGCAGCAACGGCTGATCGGCTGCGCCCCGGGTAAAATCCGAATAAGGCAAATCCATGATCTCAAGCCAGCGCCGCACCCACTCGGGGACGGGAAAGAATTCCCCAAACGGTACCAGATGACGTTTGTTGTAAACGCCGTCATGGCGGCCAAGGCTGATCACGCTGTTGTAGTAATCGCCGGACGCCAGGTTTTCGGTCGGAATGCCGATCAGCATATCCGTGCCGTGCTGTCTTGATTCCTGCTCAAGCGGGTCGAGATAGGTCGTTTTGACGTCGTCGTAGTAATCCGGCACCGCTGCTTCAGGCCAGATGACAAGCTGACTGTTCCAGTGTTCTTCGGTCAGCTTGCGATACAACTGCATGGTCGGTTCGAATGTTTCCGGCGCCCACTTGGTGGTCTGTGGAATATCGCCTTGCACGAGACTGACCGTGATGGGCGCGCCTGCGGAGTGCGTCCACTGGATGGCGCCCAATACGCCACCCAACCCCCAAATTGCGACGAGTGCACCGAAGCTGATCAGACGCGACGCCCCACGAAGCCGACGCTCCGCAATGCACAACAGCAAGCCGGCACTTAAAATCGCAACCAGACTCACGCCGAAGACACCCATGATCGGCGCATAGCCGCGCAATCCGCTGTCAATCTGACTGTACCCGATACACAGCCAGGGGAATCCGCTCAGGAACCAGCTGCGCAACCATTCAAACAGCGTCCAGGTCGCGGGCAACGCACACAGCCAGCGCAAGGGGCCCGACTTGGGTGTAAGCCACACCGCAATCGCACAGGTCAACGCCAGATACAGCCCCATGACGGCCGACAACCCCACCAGCATGCCCACGGCGACCCAAACCGGCGCGTCGGCAATCACGTGAACGCTGTTGTAGATCCAGTACACCCCAAACAGAAATTCGACTAAGGCAAACAGAAACGCGCGACCTGCCGCGCGTCGCAGGCTGATGTCTTCAATCAGCCAGAACAGACACGCCGGCATCAGGATCGCAAGGGGATACGCGCCGAACGGCGCAAAGGCCAGCACCGTCAAGCCGCCGCAGACTGCCGCTGTCAGATCGCCGCGCCGAGCATGATGCAACCACGCACCCACGCGACGGAAGCGGCCCGTGACGCTTCGTATCTTTCTGTTTAGGAGAACCAGTCGCGCGCTGATCATACCGGCTTGTTATCGCCGGTTAAGACAGGTTCCGCTTTTCTGACCATTTCCAGAAGATG
>DASSOA010000025.1:0-8419 GCA_035701115.1 Gammaproteobacteria bacterium | reverse complement strand
TAGCCCTCTTCTCCGTCATTCCCGCGAAGGCGGGAATCCAGTCTTGAATCAGATTGATGCAACCTTGTGTTTACATTCTCACCAGTGAGAAAAATGGAACTTTGTATATCGGTGTAACCTCGAACCTCATAAAGCGAGTCTGGGAACATAAAAACAGCGTAGTAGAAGGTTTTACAGAAAAATATGGGGTACACACATTAGTATGGTTTGAACAGCATGAAACGATGCAATCGGCAATCAACCGTGAGAAAGCCATCAAGAAGTGGAACCGCGACTGGAAACTCCGATTAATCGAAGAAATAAACCCCCAATGGCGCGACCTCTACCCTGAAATTATTTGAGCAGATGCCGGTCTTAACCGAAATGACGAAAGAAAGGCTACTGAACCATGACAGACACAGTCCTCCTAACCAAAGACTCCCGCGGCGTCGCCACCCTGACGCTGAATCGTGCCGATAAGCACAACGCGTTCGATGACACGGTGATCGCCGAACTTACCGACAGACTGGTCGCGCTCGACAACGATAAATCGGTCCGGGTGGTGATACTCACCGGCGCCGGCAAATCGTTCTCGGCCGGGGCCGACGTGAACTGGATGCGCGCCAGCGCCCAATACGATGAAGCCCGCAACATCGAAGATGCATTGAGACTGGCCGAACTGATGAGCACGCTGGACGGCATGCGCATCCCCACCATTGCCAGGGTGAACGGCGCGACATTCGGCGGTGGCGTGGGCCTGGTTGCCTGCTGCGATATTGCCATTGCATCGAGTACTGCCAAGTTTTCACTCAGCGAAGTCCGGCTCGGACTGGTCCCGTCGGTGATCTCACCTTATGTCATCGCAGCCATCGGCGCGCATAATGCCCGGCGCTATTTTCTGACTTCCGATGTCATCACGGCAGACCGGGCGCGCGAGATCGGGCTGGTGCACGAAGTCACGGATGCCGACAAACTGGATGCAGCAGTCGAACGCGAAGTTGCGCTGATTTTGAAAGGCGGACCCAAGGCGCTGACGGCCGCCAAAAACCTGATCGCGAGCCAGGTTGCGCTTTCGACTTCCGCGCAACGCAATCTGCGCAGCAAGACGGCGAACATCATCGCGCAGCTTCGCGTGTCGAAGGAAGGCCAGGAGGGCCTGTCGGCATTTCTGGAGAAACGTCCCGCCAGCTGGCTCAAGGAATCCAAATGAATAGGCACTCTGATCAGGCGCTCGATTACCGGGACGGCGAATAGCAATGTTCAAGAAAATCCTCATCGCCAACCGCGGCGAAATTGCCTGCCGGGTCATCCGAACCTGCCGCCGCCTGGGCGTCGCGACGGTCGCGGTGTATTCCGACGCCGACCGGCATGCCATGCATGTGCAAATGGCCGACGAATCAGTACATATTGGCCCGGCCAAGGCCAGCGAATCCTATCTCGACATGGACCGGATTCTGGCCGCGGCAAAGCAGACCGGCGCCGAAGCGATTCATCCCGGTTACGGGTTTCTTTCGGAGAACAGCGAGTTCGCGCGCCACTGCAAACAGGCCGGCGTGGTGTTCATCGGGCCCTCGCCCGAAAGCATGGATGCAATGGCCTCCAAGAGCGCCGCCAAGGCGCTGATGGAAAAAGCCGGCGTGCCGGTGACGCCGGGTTATCACGGCGACGACCAGAGCCTGAAGAAACTCGAAACGGAAGCCAAACGCATCGGTTTCCCGCTCATGATCAAGGCCACCGCGGGTGGCGGCGGCAAGGGCATGCGCGTCGTGCATGCCGCAAAAGATTTCCAGGACGCGCTCGACGGCGCCAAACGCGAGGCGAAAAATGCGTTCGGCGACGATCGTGTATTGATCGAGAAATACATCCAGCACCCGCGCCACATCGAAGTGCAGGTATTCGGCGATGCTCACGGCAACGCGGTGCACCTGTTCGAACGCGAATGTTCGCTGCAGCGCCGCTTCCAGAAGGTCATTGAGGAAACTCCCTCACCGTTCCTGGACGATGCCACACGCAAAAAAATGGGTGAAGCAGCAGTCGCGGCGGCCAGGGCCGTGAACTATGTCAATGCGGGCACCATCGAATTCATCGTCGGCGCGGATCGCGCATTCCACTTCATGGAAATGAACACGCGGCTCCAGGTCGAACATCCGATTACCGAAGAGGTTACCCGGCTCGATCTGGTCGAATGGCAGTTGCGCGTGGCAAGCGGCGAGAAACTGCCACTCAAACAGGAACAGATCAGGCAGCAAGGACACGCCATCGAAGCGCGCCTTTATGCGGAAAACGCCGACAAGGGTTTTCTGCCGGTGACCGGCCGCATCGAAAAATTTGATACACCCGACACGCCCTACGTCCGGATTGATACCGGCGTGCGCAGCGGCGACGAGATCAGCATCTTCTACGATCCGATGATCGCCAAGCTCAGCGTGCACGGCAAGGATCGCAACGAAGCCGTTCAACGGCTGCGCGCGGCGCTGGCTGAAACGGCGGTCTTCGGGATGGTTACCAATCTTCCGCTGTTGCGTGGAATCGCGCGGCACCCTGAGTTTGCATCGGGAAACTTTGACACCGGCTTCATCGAACGCGAAATCAAGACCCTGCTGACCCGCCCGGCAGTACGCGATGCGGCTCTGGCGGCGGCAATCGCCGATGAACTTGCAAGCGGGACTTACGACACGGCGGGCCCGTGGCAAGCCGATGGCTGGCGGCTTACTGGCAGCGACGGCCACCGGATGTTGATGCGTACCGGCAACGATGACCACATGGTTCACATCAACGGCGATCGCACCGGTTTCAGCTTCGTGATGCACAAGACGCTGCACGAAGTCCGGGATATTCACTTGCGGGGAACACGTTGCGAATACACGCTCGATGGCACGCCGTGGCGCGCGACCGTGCTGCGGCACGGCAACGCGTTTCAGATCGCGCTGGCAGGCGAAGCTTTCGATTTCATTCTGACCTCGCCGTTCGCCCCGAAAGGCGCGAGCGCAGCCGACACCGCCACCCATCCGGTCAGCCCCATGCCGGGCCGCGTGGTCGCCGTGCACGTCAAGGCAGGCGATACTGTGCAGCCCAATCAGCCACTGCTGGTGCTGGAAGGAATGAAGATGGAATACACCGTGCGGGCCGTGGTCAGCGGGGTTATTGAAAAGGTGCTGTATCAGGAAGGCGAGATGGTGGACGCGGAAGCGCCACTGGTTGATATTAAGGCCAGTGACTGAAGCATTCTCATCCCAACCTTCTCCCGAAAGGAGAAGGAGCAAGACAAGGCATAGAGATGGCCAGTTTTCCAAAGTCAGTCAAGATCGTCGAAGTCGGGCCGCGTGACGGTCTGCAGAACGAGAAGCAGGTCATTCCGGCCGCGACCAAGATCGAATTCATCAATCGCCTGTCGCAGAGCGGACTGAAGACGATTGAAGTGACGAGCTTCGTGAGTCCGAAGTGGATTCCGCAATTGGCCGATGCGGAAGAAGTCTTCAAAGGTATTCTGAAAAAACCCGGCGTGTCGTATCCGGTGCTGGTGCCGAACGAAAAAGGCATGCAGCGTGCACTGGAAACCGGTGCCAGGGAAGTTTCGATCTTCACGGCCGCATCGGAAAGCTTCAACCGGAAAAACATCAACTGTTCCATCGCCGAATCCATCGAGCGTTTCAAGCCGGTGATGGAACAGGCGGCGAAACACGCTATCCGCGTACGCGGTTACATCTCGACCGTGATCGGCTGTCCGTACGAAGGCGCAATTGCACCGGAAGCCGTCGCGAACATCGCGAAAGAACTGGCGGCAATGGGCTGCTACGAAATTTCACTCGGCGACACCATCGGCGTCGGCACGCCGGTCAAAGCGCAACGCATGTTGAGCGCAATCGCCGCGGACGTTCCGATGCAAAAACTGGCCGTGCATTTCCACGACACCTACGGCCAGGCGCTCGCCAATATCCATGCCTGTCTCGAACTCGGCGTCGCGGTGGTGGACGCATCCACTTCCGGGCTGGGCGGCTGCCCCTATGCCAAAGGCGCGACCGGCAACGTCGCCACCGAAGACGTACTGTTCATGCTGACCGGCATGGGTATCGAAACCGGCGTGGACATGAAAACGCTGCTCGACGCGGGTAACTATATAAGTGAAGCGCTGGGCCGCCGTCCGGAAAGCAAACTCGGCCGGGTACCGGCAGATTCACGCCGCGACCCCTAGATCGTGAGGAGGACTCCCATGCGTCTCGCTATCCTTTGCACCGCCCTGCTGGCGACTCCGGTATTGGCTGCCTCCGCGTCTCCGCAACAGGCGCTCGACATCCAGTCCGGTCACTGGATCTACCACGGCACCACGACTTCAAGCAGCAAGGAGAAGGCAGGCACCTTCACCTGGGACGAACACTGTGGCTGGTCCGCCAATAAATTGTTCCTGATGTGCAGTTTCGACAACGACTGGTCCGGCGAGAAAGCGCAGTCACTGGTGGTGGACAGCTGGAATGCGCAGGACAAAGCCTACTGGCACTACGAGATGTTCGCCACGGGCGGCGGCGGGGCCAAACCCTTTGTCTCCAGAATGACGATTCACGGCAATACCTGGACCGAGTACGGCGAGGACGACGCGGCCGACGGCAGCAAGCGCTACGACCGCATCATCTATGTTTACACCTCGGCAGACCGGGTCAAGGTGAGTATCCAGGTCTCCAAAGACGGCAAGCACTGGACGACTTACGCCTCCGGTGAGGGCGTGAAGCTGCCCTGAGACGCTATAATGGCGCCGCATCCCTGACCACCACAAAAATCCTCACAGCCCGATGAAAAACCAGCGTATCCGCGTCGGCATCCTGTTCGGCGGCAAATCGGCGGAGCACGAAATCTCGCTGCTTTCCGCCAAGAACGTCATTGACGCCATCGACAAGACAAAATATGAACCGGTCCTGATCGGAATCGACAAGAACGGCCAATGGCTGGTCAGTGAAGGCTCGGAATTTCTGCTGAACGTTACCAATCCTAAACTGATTGCCCTCAACAAGTCCGAAAGCCAGCATGTGGCGTTGGCGCCGCAAAGCCAAGGCAGGCTGGTGAAGCTTGCCAGCGGCGACATCAGCCAGACGGTGGACGTGGTATTTCCGATCCTGCACGGTCCCATGGGCGAAGACGGCACCATTCAGGGTCTGCTAAAACTCGCGAATGTGCCGTTCGTGGGCGCGGGTGTGCTCGGTTCCGCGGTGGGCATGGACAAGGATGTGATGAAGCGCCTGCTGCGTGACGCCGGAATTCCCGTCTCGAAGTTCCGCGTATTCCGCCGCGGCGATAAGATCGAATTCGACGCCGTCACCCAGACGCTCGGGCTACCTGTATTCGTGAAGCCCGCCAATCTGGGTTCGTCGGTCGGCATCAGCAAAGCCAAAGACAAAGCCGGATTTGAAAAGGCGGTCAAGCTCGCCTTCCGTTACGACAGCAAGATCGTCATCGAGGAGGCGATCAAGGGCCGCGAAATCGAATGCGCGGTGCTTGGCAATCAGGATCCGCAGGCGTCCATCGCCGGCGAGATCATTCCGACGCATGAATTCTATTCCTACGAAGCCAAATACATTGACGAACAGGGCGCACGCCTGGAAATACCGGCGAGAATTCCTGCTGAAACGCTCAAACGCGTGCAGGACATGGCCGTGAAAACCTTCAAGGCGCTCGATTGCGAAGGCATGGGCCGCGTTGATTTTTTCCTGACTGAAGACGGGTCGCTCTACGTCAACGAGATCAATACCATCCCCGGTTTTACCAAGATCAGCATGTACCCGAAACTCTGGGAAGCCAGCGGTATCGGCTATACCGATCTGATCAGCCGTTTGATCGAACTGGCGATGGCACGTTTTGAGCACGAACAGACGCTCTCTTCCACCTTTGACGATTGATCGGGAATCAATGACATGACCAAACTGGTATTGCTTCGTCACGGGCTCAGCGAGTGGAACAAGGAAAACCGCTTCACCGGCTGGACCGACGTGGACCTCGCACCGGAAGGCATCGCCGAAGCCCACGAAGCCGCGCGCCTGCTCAAGGAAGGGGGCTACAGTTTCGACGTGGCCTACACATCCGTTCTGAAACGTGCGATCCGCACGCTGTGGACCGTCATGGACGACATGGACCTGATGTGGATTCCGGTTTATCGCGACTGGCGTCTGAATGAACGCCACTACGGTGCCTTGCAGGGCCTGAACAAGGCTGAAACCGCGCAGAAATTCGGCGCGGACCAGGTCAAAGTCTGGCGCCGCAGTTACGACACCCCGCCACCGGCGCTGGAAGCCAGCGATCCGCGCCACCCGAAACATGATCCGCGTTATCGCGATCTGGCTGCCGCTGATCTGCCGGCCACGGAATGCCTCAAGGACACTGTGGCGCGTTTTGTGCCCTACTTCGAACAAACCATCCTGCCGGCGATCAAGAGCGGCAAGCGGGTGGTCATCGCCGCGCACGGCAATTCACTGCGTGCGCTGGTGAAATACCTGGACAACATCAGCGACGACGAGATCGTCGAGCTCAACATTCCGACGGCAATTCCGCTGGTGTACGAATTCGACAACAATTTCAAACCGGTCAAGCACTATTACCTGGGCGATCCGGAAAAGGTCGCGGCGGCCGCGAATGCGGTAGCTAATCAGGGCAAGGGCAAGTAATCACCCGTCATTTCATCTCAGTCTCGAAGGAAACGTGCAACCATGAAATTCGAAAAGCTAAACGCCATTGTCTCGGGTGGCGCCTCCGGCCTCGGTTTCGCCACCTGTGAACGCGTCGTCAAAGCCGGCGGCAAAGTCGCCATGCTGGACATGAACGAACAGGTCGGCCAGGAAGCGGCGAAGAAACTCGGCGCCAATGCATTGTTCATCAAAACCGATGTGTCGTCGGAGAAAGAAGTCAATTCGGCGGTGGAACAGGCCAAGTCGGCGTTCGGCGGTCTGCAGCTGGCCGTCAGCTGCGCCGGCATTCTCGGCGCGGGCCGCACGCTCGGCAAGGAAGGTCCGATGGCGAGCGATTACTTCCAGAAGGTTATCAACGTGAATCTGGTCGGCACGTTCAACCTGATCAAGGCTGCCGCCAACGTGATGCAGCACAACACACCGAATGAAGAAGGTGAACGCGGCGTAATCGTGAACACGGCATCGGTTGCCGCATTCGAAGGCCAGATCGGTCAGGCCGCCTACTCCGCTTCCAAGGGCGGCGTGGTCGGCATGATGCTGCCGATCGCGCGTGAATTTTCGCGTTTCGGCATCCGCGTCATGACCATTGCCCCGGGCATTTTCTGGACACCCATGATGGCGGGCATGCCGGAAGAGGTGCAGAAATCGCTGGGCGCACAGGTGCCGTTCCCCTCGCGCCTCGGCAAACCCGAGGAATACGCGCAACTGGTGCAGCAGATCTGCGAAACCGTGATGCTGAACGGAGAAACCATCCGCCTCGACGGCGCGATCAGAATGCAGCCTAAATAGGCCAGACAGATCAAAGGGGAAACTTACAGAGGCGCCGTATGGCGCCTCTTTTTTATTCAGGCGCGCGCGGGTCCATCTGCGCAATAACCGCCGACGTACGTGGCACCGGCACAAACGGCGACTGCGCTTCACGCGGGACGGGCGCGGCGCGCGGTCCGAGATAGGCGCCAATTCCAAGTACGCACGACAAGAGACCCGTGAACAGAAACAAGCCCCGCGGGCCAATCCATTGCATCGCCACCGACGCGCCCAGCGGGCCGAGCATGGCACCGACGCTGTAGCACAGAATCAATGCCGCGCTCACCGGCACCACGTCGTCGTTGCTGATGTGATCGTTGGCATGTGCAACGGCAACCGGATACATGGTGAACGTGAGTCCGCCGAATACCACGCCCGCGACGAAAAGAGCAAGCGTGAGTTGGCCACCGAGCACCATCATGGCGAAGCTTGCAACCGCAACCGCGAATGCCAGCATACCGATCACGCGCTGACGGTCGAACCGGTCCGACACGGTACCAATCGGCCATTGCAATACCAGTCCGCCGAGTATCGTCACGCCCATGAACGATGCGACTTCGGCAACCGTAAGTCCTTCGCGCACGCCAAAGGTCGGACCCAGCGCATAAAACGCGCCGTTGGCCAGCCCCGCGCCAAGACAACCCCAGACTCCAAACGGCGCAACCCTGAACAATTTCCGGATGCGGATGTCGATATGCCCCACCGGTTGCGGGTGCGCTGCGCGGGTCAGCGCGACGGGGATCAGACAGGCGGCAAACAGAATCGCGACCAGCATAAACGGCGTGCGTGGATCGCCGTTACCCGCATCCAGCAGGAACTGGCCGCCGCCCAGACCAAAGAACGTCATCACCATGTAAACGGAAAACACGCGACCGCGAACGCTGCTTTCGGCGCGCTCGTTGAGCCAGCTTTCGATCACCATGTAGAGTCCCATCATGGCGATGCCGGTCGCGATCCGGAGCAGT
>DASSOA010000024.1:0-8188 GCA_035701115.1 Gammaproteobacteria bacterium | reverse complement strand
CTGACGTCAAAAATAATGCCTTTGAATGATGCAGCAAGCGTAGGTTGGGCTGACGAAGGAAGCCCAACATCCAGCAAGAACGTGAATGGACAATGCATTATCGAAGAGCCCTCGTCCCTGGCGGGACATATTTCTTTACCGTCAATCTAGCGGACCGGCGCGCCGACCTCCTCGTGCGGCATATAGAAGAATTCCGACAGGTCTTGGGTAAGGTCAAGCGTTTGCATCCCTTATACCTCGTGGCGATGGCGGTCATGCCCGATCACCTTCATACGATCTGGCGCTTACCGGAGGGCGACGCGGACTATCCCATGCGTTGGGCTTTGATCAAAGCGGGGTTCTCGCGACGTTTGGCGGCGGTTGAGCGCGTTCGACAGAGTCGCAAAGCCAAGCGCGAACGGGGTATCTGGCAGCGGCGCTATTGGGAACACCAGATTCGCGATGAAGCGGATTTGGCGCGACACGTGGATTACATTCACTATAATGCGGTCAAGCATGGCCTTGTTGCGCGTCCCGCGGATTGGCCGCATTCGACCTTGCATGCGTATATTGAACGAGGGTTAGTGGCCCCGGATTGGGGCGCCAGTGCGAGTGACATCGGGTCCGGTTATGGAGAGCGACTGGATGTTGGGCTTCCTTCGTCAGCCCAACCTACGTGAGCTATTACGGCCCACATGTGCTACGTGAAATCCAGACGAAAACAGTGAAGAACCAGAATGAAAAAACATACCGAAGACAATCTCCGTAAGATCATAACGCCAATTCTTGCGTTTATATTGTTAATCGTTCCGGGCGTATTTCTGATTTTAATCAGGGCAACTGAGGTAATCGGAGAGTGGTTTGGATTTGTTTATTTCTTTGTTTTTCGTCGCCCAGGAAACAGCGCAAAGCGCAGCTCCTGCTGCGATAACAGGCCGGCTGATTACGGTGAAGGCGTTTTTCCGGAACAAATTCCAGAATTAAAGGATCGCCTCATCCGCGCGGGTTTTGCCGGGAATCGGAACAGACTCCATTATTATTGCTCTACATGTAAGCAGCACTGGATTCTTTTCCTTCGTGATCACGGCATGGGCGATGTAATAGTAAGATTGAAGAAAGCGATTTAACCAGCAAGCGTAAGTTGGGCTGACGACAGTAAGGATTATAACGGTCAGAGCCCTTAAATCACCTCGTGACGGGCACGGCGAACCACGCAGTATCCGCGACTGCGTGGGCTGCCTTTGTCGGCCCACGCCGACAGCCAGTCTGTTCAATTCGGCGCAAAAAACAGTACATTGCCGGCGCCGCCGGCCCAGCCTGACGTGTCATTGACCCACACCATCCAATAGGCGCCGGGCGTCAGTTGCAATTCGCATTCTATTTCGGATGCCGCGCCACCGTTCTGCCCGCCACACGCATACACATAACTGTATTGTCCGCCGTAGGTTGTCGAATACGTGGATTTGAAGCTCTGATACTGGTTATCGGCCATTACCATCCAGGTTCCGGTACCTTCGGTTTCGATGTATTCGCGTGAGGCTGAACTGCCGATAGTGAAGCTCGCGGCTTTCCAGCTGAGCGGTTGACCGCCGGCGGCCAGCGGAACATTTCCCGCCGTGTGCCAGTTTGGCAGCGATATGGTGGAGATCTCGTCAAAGCCATGATTCGCATAACCGGCGGGAATCGAGCCTTGTCCCGGTACCACGCCGATGTAATACGTGCCTGCCGGCACATTAACTGGATAGAAACCGGTACCACCATTGGTCGCGTTCAACAGATAACCCTGGAAGGCTGATCCGTTGAGGAAGAGCTGCGCATTGGTGCTGTCCAGTGCGTACGCCAGCACGGAGTATTCGGCGCTGGTAAAGGCCATCACCGTCGCTGCCTGCTTCAGCGTGATGGTATTGTTCACGTCGAGATGATTGGGGTTTGTGTCGCTCAGGGAAAAATAATCTTCGCCGCTTTCATTGGTGATAAAGCTGCTGGAATAATCAGGGGTGCCGCCTCCGCTACTGCCGCCCGTGTTGCCGCCGCTGCCACTGCCACTGCTGCTGCCGCTTGAATCGCCCCCCGAATCGGAACCGCAACCGGTCAGGGCGACCGCACCTACTACCATAATCGCCATCAAGGGAAGACTGCTTTTCATTGTTGTTACCCGTGCTGGTTTGTGACCACCGTGATACCCGCCTGCGGCTGACCACGATCGAGCGCATGCGTCAGGTGGAAGGACGTCGGCCGGCCAGACCGGCGTATGCGTTATATCATATTGAATATATAAACAGGAGGATAGATTTTTGACGGGTATACGGCGATTTTTTCGACAGCATAATGGCAGCAGGAAAGCGCGGTTGGCCTCCTTCGACAGTCCAAATCTACATGAACTCGGTACCCGTATTCACAGCGACACAGCGAAACCCGGTCCGAGGAACACGACCGACAATGCCGCGGCAAGCGTGGCCGCGCCGATCCAGTACCACGATCTGTCAATCACAGCGTTGCCTCCTTCCGGTGTAGAGGATGGAAGCAGGGCAGTCGGCAGAAAAGGAATTCCGATTGACAGCAACAGCGACTGCGGTGCGGCGCGTGTGAAGATGGCTGCGAAAGGATGCTGGTCAAAGGCGGCGGTCAGGCATGCGATTGCGCCGCCGGCAAGCCATGCCGTGATCACGATGAGCCTCGCCCGGTGCCGCGACGAGAAGTGGAGACGGGCACCGATCGTTTTCTTGATCAACCAGTAGCCCGCAATGCCAAGCACTATCAGCCCGTATCGGGCGAGGTCGGGAATCCTGTAGTAGTGGATCGGCCAGGCCCAATCGTCTGTCCGGGTCGCCACGCTGAAAATCATCTGCAGTGTTGCCCAGAAAAGATTGAATGCTGCTGCGAGCAACAGGAACACGTGTGTCGGCCGGGACCAAACGCGCCGGCCTAGGATGGCAGCGATCAGCATGACAGCCCCGACCAGGCTGTTTGCCAGCGGTCCCGCCAGATCAATCGGCGCGGACTTCAGGGTGCAATCAACAAATATTGATGAGAGGGCGGTAATCTTCCCGCCCGCAGAAAGACACGCGGCGCCGTGACCCAGGACATGATGAGACACATCCGCCGTCAGATAGGCAAGCAAGCCGATCGCCGCCGCCGTAGCGAGATCATCTTTACGTTCTGTAAGCAAAGAGATTTCCTTCTTTATTCACATTGACTCAAGCAGCCAGTCTGTCAATCGTGCTGAATGCAGGAGCGTCCCCCATGACGGCCGGACCGAAGATTAGCGGGAGCTCACCGCATTCGCAACTGGCGCATTGGAGATGCAACACATCATCCTGATTGAACTGTAATTCCAATCACGTGAGCTGACAAACAATGCGTATTGGGCTGCTTTTATCAATCCGCATCAACTATTCCGGATCATCTTCATGCCATCTGGCGCTTACCGGAAGGCGACGCAGACTATCCAATGCGCTGGTCCTTGATCAAGGCGGACTTCTCACGACGCATGAAATCAGCCGAACCAATCCGCCAGAACCGCAAGGCCAAGCGTGAACGGGGTAATTGGCAACGGCGCTATTGGGAATACCAGATTCGGGATGAACAAGATTTTGGCGCGACATGTGGATTACATTCACTATAATCCTGTCAAGCATGGCCTTGTTGCCCGTCCCGCGGATTGGCCGCATTCGACCTTGCATGTGTATTGTGTATATCGAGCGGGGTTTGGTGGCCCCGGATTGGGGCGGCGATGAGAGCGATTTCGGGTGGGGTTATGGCGAGCGGCTGGATGTCGGGCTTCCTTCGTCAGCCCATACCTGCGTGAACCAAACTGAATTCCATGAGGAGCCCTACTCAATGACTCTGACTGCGATCATTCTTCTGGTGCTGGCGCTTTATCTACTGCAGATCTTTCTGCAGGAGACGACACGTTTCGGTTTCGATGTGCGGGGGATTGTCGGCAACCGCGACAACCCGCCCGAGTTGACGGTGATGGCGGGCCGGCTGGATCGCGCCAAGAACAATATGCAGGAGGCGTTGCCGATGTTTCTCGGTCTGGCGCTGCTGGCGCTGGCTACCGGCCGCGACACGAGCGTGGTCACCGATGCTGCCCTGGTGTTCCTGATTGCGCGAGTTGTCTACGTGCCGGCGTACATGAGCGGCATCCCGGTGTTCCGGTCGCTGGTGTGGCTGAGCGGGGTTGCCGGACTTGTGGTGATGGCATTACCGTTGACTTGGCAGACGTAATCTTTTCGAGTTGTGTGCACCTGTTATGCATTATCTCCATGCACCGGAATGTTCTGGCCAATACGCCACAACACACCGGCCGGATCGGTGAGCGGGAAATCCCGAATCCGCCAGGGACGGTCGGCAGGCGCTTCCAGGCGTATGCCAAACTTTTTTTGTACGTCCGCCTCGAGCACGTGCCGGTACCAGTCGTCCACCTTCTCGACCAGCAGATGCATCATGAAATTCCCGGCAAAACCAGGCGTAGAGCACTGCTGCAACAGGAAACTGGTCGCGCCGTGATGAACGTAAGCCAGGTCGTCCGATGACCAGGGGATCTTGAAGCCCAGTGCGGAATAAAAGGCTTTCGATTGCTCCAGGTTGTGTGCCGGGACAAAGGCCTTGATTTCTACCGTGGCGAGATTCATGACGATTCTCCTGCTTCCTGCTGGCGTCCGATGGCGATCAGGGTGGCCAGGCCACGCCGGAGGCTGCGCATCTCGCGCGCACCCAGTCGTTCGGCAAGTGCAGCATCGATGGTTTCGCGGGCTTGAGTCTGGATGGCCGCGGCAGCACGCCCGCGTTTGGTGAGAGTGACGTTCAATCGGCGGCGGTCGTTCGGATCCACGGTACGTTCCAGGTAACCGCGTGTCACCAATGCATCCACGAGCTGGCCGGCCGCCTGTTTGGAGATGCGCAAACCCTCGATCAGCTGGGAGAGCGGAACTTCCCCCCCTTGCGGGCTCAGCCCGCCGATCACGTACAAGCCATTTTTTGGAATGTCGTCGTGGCCCGCCTGCGCCAAGGCTTCGCGCATCGCCGTCGCGTAGGTGTAGCGGGCATGGCGCAACAGGGAGGGGATTGAGACCTGTTCGTATCGGGGTGGGTCGCTGCTCATATTGGCTGCTATTAGTAAAGATTATAGATAGTACATTATCGGGACTAAAATAAGCTGTCAAGTGTCCAGCCACACGTGATGTCAGGCGCGGCCATCGCTGGCTCCCGCCGCTATCGAGGCCGTTGAGGTCGGCGGTGTGGATGATTGAACTTGCCCCGCTGTATGCGCGAGCCAATACTGCGGCTTCGACTCTAATCGGGCTCGGTGCGAACCTGATTGAATTGGTGAAGATGTCACCATCCTGAAAAAGAACATTGGATAATCCAAATCTGAAAAGAGCTATCCAATCGATTATGCGGGAAAAATAGCAATGAACGTCAGACAACTCCGCCGACCGGATGCCGGGGCTTACCAGAGTCTGCGGCTGCGGGCATTGCGGGAAAATCCGGAGGCATTCAGCGCCAGCTACGAAGACGAGGTCAACCGTGCAATTGACGACGTCGCCATGCGCGTCGAACCCGCCAGGGACGGTTCAGTGTGCATGTTCGGTGCGTTCGAGAACAACCAACTCGCTGGCTTTGTCGCCGTCATCCACCCGCAACGGGCGAAACTGCGTCACGCCGTCGAGCTCGCAGGCATGTATATTGCACCGGAATCGCGACGTCGAGGATTGGGGGCGGCCTTGCTGCAGGCGACCATTTCCCATGTCCGCTCCCTTGATGGTGTGCGGCTGATCCGGTTGGGTGTCAATGAAACCAGCATGGCCGCAAAAGCGCTTTATAAATCGGCCGGTTTTGAATGCTGCGGTGTCGAGCCGGATTCGCTGAATATTAACGGCACCTTTTATGGCGAGGAACGCTATATCCTCCAGCTGGCAATCGGAACAACAGGCTGGAACCACTGAAAATGAGTGTTGAGGCCAAGCGTGAGCAAGAAACACGGTGACCCGCCCTACAGGCTGAATGTAGGATGTGGAAGGAATATCAAGGAAGGCTGGATCAACCTGGATACCAGGGCGCTGCCGGACGTGGATATCGTCTGCGACCTGGAAAACCTGCGCCACCAGCCGATTGATTTGCCCGATGATTCCGTAGGGCAGTTTCTGCTGTCACACGTGATCGAACATGTGCGGGACAGTCTGGGATTGATGCAGGAACTCTGGAGGCTGGCAAGACCCGACGCCATTGCGGTGGTCCGCGTGCCGCACGGTGGCAGCGACGATGCCTGGGAGGATCAGACGCATTTGCGCGCGTATTTTCCCAGGAGCTTCGGATTCTTTTCGCAGCCTTTCTACTGGAAGGCAGACTATGGTTATACGGGCGACTGGAATCCCGAGAAAGTCACTCTGCTGGTGGATGGTATCCGTTGCAAGGGTCTGAGTCCGCAGGAAACATTTGCCAAAACGCAGATTGAACGCAATCTGGTGCGCGAAATGATCTGCGAACTGCGGGCGGTAAAACCCCGGCGCGAACCGAGACGGGAACTGCTGCCACAACTGAATGTTGAAATCGTGGCGGTGGACTGAACATGAATGAAAGCAAATCCCGCAAACCCTTTGCCCTGATTCGCGAATTCCATCTCGCGGACTGGTTCACGCTGGCCAATGCCGCCTGTGGCACCGGCGCGCTGCTTTCGGTCATGACCTTCCTGCAATCGGACGGTATCGAGCATGTCTATTTCGCATGCGCCCTCGTCCTGGCCGCGCTCGTTTTCGACATTCTGGATGGCCGCATTGCACGCTGGCGTCAGAAATCCTCGGCCATGGGCCGCGAACTCGATTCCCTGGCGGACGTGATTTCATTTGGTGTGGCACCGGCGGTGATTGCCTATGCCTGCGGCATGCATGGGTTCTTTGATCGTATTGTGCTGGTGTATTTCGTGGCCTGTGGCGTGTCGCGTCTGGCCCGCTACAACATCACGGCCGAGGCGTTGTCGGGAGGCACCGGCAAGGTGAAGTATTTCGAAGGCACGCCAATCCCGACTTCGTTGCTGCTGGTCGCAGTGATTTTTGCGGCAACGATCAAGGGTGCCTTGGGCGACCGGCTCTGGTTCGGGGTCGTTACGCTCGGCGGCTTCGAGCTGCACCCGCTGGTTTTACTGTTTGCGATTTCCGGTTCCCTGATGATCAGCCGGATACGGATTCCGAAGCTGTAAAGGTGGGAGGATTGCGATGACCTACAAGTCCATTAATTTCAGCCAGAAACTGGATCTGTTCGACGAACACTGGGCCCCGAAAGTGATTGCCGAAATGAACGATTACCAGTTCAAGATCGTCAAGATAAAGGGCGATTTCATCTGGCACGACCACAAGGACACCGATGAAACCTTCATCGTGCTGGACGGAAAACTGCGCATTGATTTTCGCGACGGTGCGGTTGAAATAGGCAAGGGTGAGATGTACGTGGTGCCAAAAGGCGTCGAGCACAAGCCGTATGCCGAAGAGGAAGTCAGGATGCTCCTGATCGAGCCGCGCGGAGTGGTCAATACCGGCGAAGCAGGCGGCGAACGCACGGCGCAGAATGATGTATGGATTTAGGAGGCGAGGGATGCCCGATCAAATGCGACGCTCAACCAAATTGTCAGAAAATCTGCTCGGTACCTGGAAACTCGTTTCACGCGAGGATCGCACGCATCAGGGCGCGTTGCGCGTGGATCCGGCGCTCGGCGCTGACCCGGTGGCGATCCTGACCTACGATCGGGGCGGGTATTTTGCCGCCCAATTCATGAAGCGCGAGCGCAACCCGGCCACTGAAGTGGTGGTGGCGAAAGCCGGACCCAACAACAGCCGGACGGTCGGCGGATACGATGCCTATTTCGGAACCTTCACGGTGGATGATGCGAATGGCACGGTGACACAGCGTCTGGAGGGCGCATTGTCTCCGGAAAGCGTCGGCCAGGTGCTGACACGCGAAATGACCGTGAACGGTGACGAACTGGTTATTCAACTGGAAACGGCCGGCGTTGACGGCGAACCGGTTATCCGCATCCTGAAATGGCAGCGGGTGGCGTGACTGGTTAATTTATGGGTCTGCCCTGTAGAATCGCCGCCACTCTTCAGAGGGAATGGCCGTGAAGCTCAGCGTGCTGATCCTGTTATTTGTGACCCTGGTCTGGGGCACGACCTTTCCCATCATCCGGGCCGCATCCACGCATCTGAGCGGC
>DASSOA010000023.1:0-4160 GCA_035701115.1 Gammaproteobacteria bacterium | reverse complement strand
TGGCCGCCTATTATCAGTCGTTTTTCATGCCGATGATCGTGATGGGCGCCATTCCGCTGACGCTGATCGGCGTGTTCCCCGGTCACTGGCTGCTCGGTCAGCCGTTCACGGCAACCTCCATGATCGGTGTGATCGCGCTGGCCGGTATCGTGGTGCGCAATTCCCTGCTGCTGATTGATTTCATTCTCGATTATCTGCACCGCGGCCGTCCGCTGGCCGAAGCCGTGATCGAGGCGGGCGCCGTGCGCTTCCGCCCGATTCTGCTTACCGCGCTGGCAATCATTTCCGCGTCGGTGGTGATGGTGGCCGATCCGGTGTTTGGCGGACTGGCGATTTCCCTGATCTTCGGCACGTTCGCGTCAACGATCCTGACGCTGTTCGTGATTCCGCTGGTTTACTACTGGTGGGCGCGCAAGATCGCAGCCCGCGGTATTCATCATCGTGTCGCAGACGACACGGAGTTGTCAGTTTCCTGAAGTACGTGTTCCGGTTGTGGCCCGGAGGAGGTGAGTGTCATGGCAAGGATTGTGGTATTGGGTGCAGGGGTCGGCGGCTTGCCCGCTGCCTATGAACTGCGGACAGAACTGGGGCGCATGCATGAGATTACGGTCGTGAATCCCTCGGACAGTTTCCACTTCACGCCGTCGAATCCCTGGGTAGCCGTCGGCTGGCGCAAACCGCAGCAGGTGATCGTGCCGCTGAAGGAGCCATTGGAACGCAAGGGTATTCGTCTGCTGGTTGGTTCCGCAAAAGCAGTCAAGCCGGCGGAAAACGTCGTGGAGCTGGAAGACGGACAACGGCTTGAGTATGACTATCTCATGATTGCGACCGGCCCCAAGCTCGCGTTCGAGGAAATTCCCGGGCTGGGACCGAACGGCGGGTTCACGCAGTCAATCTGCACGCTGGAACATGCAAAAGTCGCGCATGTTGCCTATGAAAAATTCCTTGAGAACCCGGGGCCGATCGTGGTCGGTGCGGTGCAGGGCGCGAGTTGCTTCGGTCCCGCCTACGAATTTGCAATGATTCTCGATCGCGACCTTCGTAAGCGTAAATTGCGCAACAAAGTGCCGATGACCTTCGTGACCAGTGAGCCGTACATCGGGCATCTGGGTCTGGGTGGCGTCGGCGATTCGAAAGGCATGCTGGAAGCGGCGATGCGTACGCGTCACATCAAGTGGATCACCAATGCGAAGATCAAGGAAGTCGGCGACGGCAAGATGGAGGTTACCGAACACGATTCCGACGGCAAACCGCTGCGCGAACACACGCTGCCGTTTGCCTACAGCATGATGCTGCCGGCATTCAAGGGCGTTGATGCCGTGATGGGTGTCGAAGGCCTGGTGAACCCACGCGGGTTCGTCACCATTGATGCCTATCAGCGCAACGCGAAGTATCACAACGTCTATTCGTCGGGCGTGTGCGTTGCAATTGCGCCGCCCGAGCCCACGCCGGTACCGACCGGCGTGCCGAAGACCGGTTACATGATCGAATCCATGAACAGCGCGGCGATCGCGAACATCAAGGCGAACATCAAGGCGGACATCCAAGGTAAACCGGTCAATGCCACCGCCACCTGGAATGCAATCTGTCTTGCCGACATGGGCGACACCGGCATGGCGTTTGTGGCGTTGCCGCAGATTCCGCCGCGCAATGTCACCTGGACGCGCGAAGGCTACTGGGTGCATCTGGCCAAGATCGGTTTCGAGAAGTATTTCATGCGCAAGATGCGCGGTGGCTCCAGCGAACCCTTGTACGAGAAATATGTATTGAAGGCGCTCGGCATCATGCGGCTGGCGGGATGACGCAGATCAATGCAGGCCGGAATGAGGCGTTGCAGACTGTGCAATTAAACGGGTCATGAACCAGGAGGTACATCATGAAGCTCGTGAAATCAGGATTGATTACGGCGCTGGTACTGGCGTCCGCTTCGGTGCTGGCGGATTCGTTGCCCCCCTCGGCGCCCCCGGCTCCGGCAGCGGCGCCGCCAGCGCCGGCTGCGCCCTGTCCCAGCGCGCAGCCGAATTGCCCGATGGCGGGACAACCGATGGGTCCCGGCAACATGCGCAGCGGCATGGGCCAGGGAATGGGATCGGGCATGGGTCCGGGCTACGGCATGCGGCAAGGCATGATGGGTCAGGGCAATCGGCCCGGCCAGCAGAATCCGCCGCCGCGCAAATCCAAAAAATCGCCGCCGGCCTCAGGCCAGGACGTCATCTACGGATCGCAGCTGATGACGCCGCAGGAGCGTGCCGCCTATCGCGAGAAAATTCGCAACGCGAAAACTGCCGAAGAGCGCGCCCGCATTCGCGCCGAGCATCATAAGGAAATGCAGGAACGCGCCAGACAGCAGGGTAAGACGTTGCCGCCGGCGCCGCCGCCGGCCTGATACCTGAATTATTTGACGTTCCTGAAATAAAAAACGCCGCCTGATTGCTCAGGCGGCGTTTCTGTTTCCCGGTCTCGCGTGATCAGTGTCCCAGCAGCGGGATGATCAGCAACGCGACAATGTTGATGATCTTGATCAGCGGATTGATGGCCGGACCCGCGGTGTCCTTGTACGGATCGCCGACGGTGTCGCCGGTCACGGCCGCTTTGTGCGCTTCGGAGCCCTTGCCACCGAAGTTGCCGTCTTCAATGTATTTCTTCGCGTTGTCCCACGCACCACCGCCGGTAGTCATGGAAATCGCAACGAACAGACCGGTGACGATGGTACCGATCAGCACGCCGCCCAGCGCTTTGGCGCCGAGCAGCACACCGACCAGCACCGGCACCAGAATCGGCAACAGCGATGGAATCAGCATTTCCTTGATCGCGGCTTTGGTCAGCATGTCCACTGCGCGCGAATAATCGGGCTTGGCCTTGCCTTCCATGATGCCGGGGATTTCCTTGAACTGACGGCGTACTTCGTTGACCACGGAACCGGCGGCACGGCCGACCGCTTCCATCGCCATGGCACCGAACAGATACGGCACCAGACCGCCGATCAACAGACCGATGATCACCATGTGATCGTCGAGCATGAACTGCACGCTCTTGCCGGCCGCAGCCAGGTTGTGCGTGTAGTCTGCGAACAGCACCAGTGCGGCGAGACCGGCGGAACCGATCGCGTAACCCTTGGTGACGGCCTTGGTGGTGTTGCCGACCGCGTCGAGCGGATCGGTAATGTTGCGCACCTCAGCCGGCAGACCCGCCATTTCCGCAATGCCGCCCGCATTGTCGGTGATCGGACCGTAGGCATCGAGCGCCACGACCATGCCGGCCATCGAGAGCATCGCAGTCGCGGCAATCGCGATGCCGTACAGACCGCCGAAGTGATATGCACCCCAGATGCTCGCGCACACCGCCAGCACCGGCAGCGTGGTGGCTTTCATGGACACACCGAGACCGGCGATGATGTTGGTGGCGTGACCGGTCTGCGAGGCGGACGCGACGTGTTTCACCGGTTTGAACTCGGTACCAGTGTAGTACTCGGTAATCCAGACAATCACGCCGGTCAGCAGCAGGCCGATCAGCGCGCAGAAGTAGATGTTCATCGCGCCCATCTGGGCGTCGGCCATCAGACTTTTGGTGATCGGATAGAACGCAATCGCGGCGAGCACGCCCGACGCGATCACACCCATATATAAGGCGTTCATGATCTTGCCGCCTTCCTTGGCACGCACGAAGAAGGTACCGATGATGGAGGCCACGATCGAAGCGCCGCCGAGCACCAGCGGATACAGGATCGCGTGCGGGCCGAGATCGCTGGCGAGCAGACCGCCCAGCACCATGGTGGCGACCACGGTCACGGCATAGGTTTCGAACAGGTCGGCGGCCATGCCAGCGCAGTCACCCACATTGTCACCGACGTTGTCGGCAATGACGGCCGGGTTGCGAGGGTCGTCTTCCGGAATGCCGGCTTCCACCTTGCCCACCAGGTCCGCGCCAACGTCGGCGCCCTTGGTGAAGATGCCGCCGCCGAGACGCGCGAAGATCGAAATCAGCGAACTGCCGAAGGCGAGACCGACCAGCGCGTGCAGCGCGGCGTCGGTGTTGCCGGTGAAGTGCATGGCGATCATGTAGTAACCGGTGACACCCAGCAGCCCCAGGCCCACCACCAGCATGCCGGTGATGGCGCCACCGCGGAACGCGACGCTGAGTGCGGCATTGATGCCGTGACG
>DASSOA010000022.1:0-11965 GCA_035701115.1 Gammaproteobacteria bacterium | reverse complement strand
CACACAGCCCCGGCTGGCAATTATTGGACACAGGATTAAAGTAATACGTTAAGATTGATTAACTATTGCCTTGATTCTGGAGGGGAAACGACATTGGCACTCTTCAGGCGCCGTATCAGGACCGATGGCTTGACTGGGGTCAGCTTGCAGCCCGACGGCGTTGCCCTCGCCCGCGTCGTGCGCGGTAAGTCGCTCCGTCCCACGCTTGAATGCATGCGGTTCTCGCCCGTTCCGTCCAGCGCCGAGCGTGCCGGCAAGGTGCGCGACGCCGTGCAATCGCTCGGTGTCGAGCGCACATACTGCAATAACGTCATCGAACCCGCCGACTATCAACTGTTGCTGGTGGAAGCGCCGGATGTGCGGCCCGAAGAACTCAAGGCGGCGGTGCGCTGGCGCGTGAAAGACCTGATCGGCTTTCACATTGATGATGCCGTCATTGACGTGTTTGAAATTCCGGATCAGGGCCGCCCCGGCCAGGCACGCATGATGTACGTGGTCGCCGCACGCGCCAGCGTCGTCGGGCAGTACGTTGACAGCCTCGACAATTCCGGCATGCAACTGCAGAGCATTGATATTCCCGAATTGTGTCTGCGCAACATCACCGCACTCACCGACGACGACGTGCAGGGCGCGGCCTTGCTGTACTTCACCGCGAACTACGGACTCATGGTGCTGACCCGGCAACATACCTTGTACCTTGCACGTAAACTCGACGTTGGCGCGGATACGCTGGCGAGCGCGCACCGGGCCGGGCGCGAGCGCCAGTACCTGGAGAGCATCGTGCTGGAAATGCAACGCTCGCTCGATTACTACGACAGCCATTTCTCGCAGCCGCCGATCGCCTCGCTGCTGATTGCGCCTTCCGAAATTCCCCTGCCCTTCCTGCAGCCCTACCTGAGCGAAAATCTCGGCGTGCAGGTGCGGAATCTCGATCTCGGTGAACTGCTGGACAGTCGCGAAAAATTTGATGAAGACACCCAGGCCCGCTGCATGATGGCGGTTGGCGCTTCCCTGCGAATGGAGAGCGTGGCGCTGTGATTCAGCAAATCAACCTCTACCAGCCGATTTTCCGCAAAGAGCGGAAGGTTTTTTCGTCGCAGGCCGTAATCCAGGTTTCGGTGATATTCATTGCCGCGCTGTTGCTTATCTATATATACAGCCTGTGGCAGACCACACTCCTGAACCGCCAGCTGGCTGCCCTGCAAAAACAGGAAAAAGAGGGCACCGCGCGCCTGACCCAGCTTGAGCAAAGCATGCCCAAAGGCAGCGCGGATCCTTCGCTGGTCGCGGCCTTGAAGAAGGCCGAAACCGATCGCGACCTGAAACAGCAGGCGCTCAATCTGGTCTCAACCCGGTCGCTGGGCAGCACCACCGGTTTCGACGCGCAGCTTGAGGGCTTGGCACGTCAGGACGTGCGCGGTTTGTGGCTTACCGATATCTATTTCACCCACGGCGGCGAACAGTTCACGCTGGAAGGCGATACCCAGGAAGGCAAGCTGGTACCGACCTATCTCGCGCGTCTGTCGGGCGAAGCAGCTTTCAAGGGCATGCAATTCCGCACCCTGAGCATCGAGCAGCCCAGGGACCATGGCCGCGCGCTGATGTTCAAGGTCTCGACCGAAGCCGAAAAATCCAAAGACAAGGGCAGCAGCGACAGCAACGATGACAACACCGACCCGGTGGTCTCGAGCCTGCTGAAAAAACTGCCGCAGGATTCCGCAACGGGAGGCGCCCATGCCGGAACGGCTCGCTAAGCTGCTGGCGCGCTTCGATGCGCTGACAATCCGGGAACGGCTGCTGGTCATGGCCGTCATCCTGGTGCTGATCTTCGTCCTGTGGGACAGCTTCCTGATGCAGCCGCTCAACCTGCGGCAAAAAACCGCCAACGAAGCCATCACCAACACCGAGCAGCGCCTGCACACGCTCAACTCGACCATTACCTCGCTGGTTACGGCAAGCCAACACGACCCGAATGCCGCGCTGCGTCAGCAGATCAGCGCGGCAC
The DNA here is from genome assembly GCA_035701115.1 of Gammaproteobacteria bacterium. GTDB lineage: Bacteria > Pseudomonadota > Gammaproteobacteria > Natronospirales > REEB76 > DASSKW01. The sequence continues at coordinate 9,960 of DASSOA010000022.1, read as the reverse complement.
AACAGCAGACCGTGCTGCTCGACAAGCAGCTTGCCAGCGCCACGGTCGGGCTGGTCAGTCCGGATCAGATGGCTCAGGTGCTGGAAACCGTGCTCGCCAAACAGAGCAAACTGAAATTGCTGCGTGTACGCAGCCTGCCCGCCAGGCCGCTGCTCAAGCTGGCGAAAGGCGAAACCTCAACCAACAACGTTTATGCACACGGTCTTGAATTGCAGTTCCAGGGGAGTTTCAGCGATACGCTCGCCTACCTGCGCGCGCTGCGCGCACTGCCCTGGCATTTCTACTGGGACAGTCTGGACGTGAAGGTTGATCACTATCCGCGTAACACGGTCACGCTGGTGGTGCACACATTGGGCCTGCGGGAGGGCTGGATCGGTGTGTAAGCGCAGCGTCACCCTTCTTGCCATCCTGCTCGCGGCATCAACGCTGGCGCATGCCGGCGACAACCTGCCGGACCCGATGCGTCCCGATACCTTGTCGGCGGTATCCGGGCGCGGCGCCGTGCCCGGCTGGGACCTGAACTCGATTCTGATTTCCGCCGGCCGCCGGCTGGCGGTGATCAACGGCCGGACCGTGGCGCCCGGCGACACCGTGAATGGCGCACGCGTTCTGGAAATATCCGCGGGCGAGGTCAAGCTCTCCGTGCGCGGAAAAACCTTGATGCTCCATCTGATTCCGGAATCCGTGAAGCATGTTGCGCACCCATAAGATGCGAGATTCGCTTATGAAACTGACCAGACAGACTGTCTTCATGTTATCCACTGCGTTGTTGCTCGGCGCCTGCGCTCAAACACCGCCGCGCACGACGCCGAATGACAACATCGGCAAGGCGCTGCAGCAGGCGGCACAACCGCCCCAGTCCGGTCCCGGACAGGTGCCGGCGGCGGTCAGCAATGCGTTGCTGCCACAGTCGGGCGGCCTCAGTGGCAACGGTCTTGCACCTCACGAAGAGCGTTTCGACGTGTCCGTCAAGGACATGGACGCCAGCGCGTTCTTCATGAGTCTGGTGAAGGGCACACCCTATAACGTCGTGGTGCAGCCGGGGGTCAGCGGCAGGATCTCGCTGACGCTCAAGAATGTCACCGTGCCGCAGGTCATGGACATGGTGCGCGACGCCTACGGATTCGATTACCGGCGTACCGGCGACAACTATCTGGTGTTGCCGGCGACGCAGCAGACGCGCGTTTTCCACGTCAACTACCTCGATTTCGTCCGCAAGAGCGAAACCCGCACCCGCATCGCGAGCGGTGAAACCACCAACTCGAACTACAACCCATTGCAGCAGGGCGGTACGTCCAATCCCGGTACTGCGCAGGCTGGAGCCAACAGCAACCAGCAGGAAGTCGGTACCAATATCGAAACCAAAACCGAGTCCGATTTCTGGAAGGACCTGGACGCGACGCTGAATACCCTGATCGGCAACAAGGATGGCGACAAGGTGATCGTGGATGCGGACACCGGCATCATCATCGTGCGTGCGATGCCGGGCGAACTGCGTAACGTGCAGAGTTACCTGAAGTCAGTGCAGGCCACCACCGATCGCGAAGTCGTGATCGAAGCCAAGTTCATCGAGGTCACGCTCAACCACAATTTCCAGGCGGGCATCGACTGGGCAGCACTCGGCAAGCCGGGCAGCGGCAAGACCATACTCGCGGGACAAATCGGCGGCCAGAAATTGTTTGACAACGGCGTGTCGGACCTCGCCGGTACCGCATATACACTGGGCGGCGGCGCACCGCTCGCCTCGCTGCCGAGCTCGGCATTTGGCGGAACGTTTGCTGCCGCGCTCAATCTCAATGATTTCACCGGCATGCTGGAACTGCTCGATGCGCAGGGCAACGTGCAGGTGCTGTCGAGCCCGCGTGTCGCGACGGTCAATAATCAGCCCGCAATCATCAAGGTCGGCAACGACGAATTCTTCGTGACCGGACTGAACAGCAACACGGTGGGCAACGCCGCAGGCAACACGTCGAACCAGAACATCATCCTCACCCCGTTCTTCTCGGGTATTGCGCTCGATGTCACGCCGCAAATTAACGGCGACGGCTATGTCACGCTGCATATCCACCCGGCTATCAGCGAAGTCAAGGATCAGATCAAGAACATCACGTTTGCCGGCCAGAACACCAGCGTGCCGCTTGCATACAGCACGATACGCGAATCCGACAGCGTGGTACGTGCCAAGAGCGGACAGATCGTAGTGATCGGCGGATTGATGAAAACCCAGACCCAGGATCAGGTGGACAAGACACCATTGCTGAGCGACATCCCGCTGGTCGGTTCGCTGTTCACGCAAACCCGCAAGGTCAGCGTCAAGACCGAACTGGTCATCCTGCTGAAGCCGATCGTAATCGGTAATGACAGCGACTGGTCCAAACTCGCCAAGGACCACCTCGACAACTATCACGCCTTGAGCGGCGATAGCGGGTCGCAACCCTGACACCGTCATGATGGCACCGGGTCATGTATCTTGAGTTCTTCGGTCTGAAGGAATACCCGTTCGCGCTGACCCCCGACACGGGTTACTTCTACAAGTACGTGAGTCATCAGGAAGCGCTGAACGTGCTCCTGGTCGCGCTGCACAGCGGCGAAGGCTTCATCAAGGTAACGGGTGAAGTCGGCCTCGGCAAAACCCTGCTGTGCCGCAAGCTGCTCGGTGCGCTCAGCTCGCATTTTGTGACAGCATATCTTCCCAACCCGCATCTTTCCCCCGGCTCGATGCGACTCGCGATTGCCGATGAACTGGGCTGCCAGGCAGCACGGCGTGCCACGCAGGAAGAATTGCTGCGGCTCATTACCGCCAAACTCATCGAGATCGCACGCAGCGGCAAGCGCGTCGTGGTCTGCCTCGATGAAGTCCAGGCCATGCCCGACCAGACCCTGGAAGCCGTGCGACTGCTCACGAATCTTGAAACCGAAAAATCCAAGCTGCTGCAGGTCGTCATGTTCGGCCAGCCGGAGCTTGATGAGCGACTGAATGAACCCGGCCGCCGCCAGCTCAAGCAACGCATCACGTTTTCCTATCGCCTCGCGCCCATGACCTGCGCGGCCGTTGGCGAATATCTGCAGCACCGGATGCACGTTGCGGGGTATCGCGGTCCCGATCTGTTCAGCCCGCGAGCCGTGCGCGCGCTGTACCGCGCAAGCGGCGGCGTGCCGCGTCTGATCAACATTCTTGCGCACAAGGCATTGCTTGCCGCGTTCGGACCGGGTCAAAGACTCATCACCCACAGACACGTCCGCATGGCGATGCTTGATACCGAAGGTGCGCGGCGACCGGCCATCTGGTGGCCCTGGCTTTACACCGGACTCCTGGGCTCAGCATTGCTGGCCGGAATACTGGTTCGTACGAGCCTGCAAGGGGGCTGGATATGAGCCTGATCAATCAGGTCCTGCGCGATCTTGAAACGCGCAAGCGCCGCGAACAGCAGCCGCCGGGTGAAATTCGCGCGGTAACGTACGATGGTCGCAACCTGCCGCGTCTGTTTTTCGTTCTGGCCGGCCTGGCACTGCTCGCCGTCAGCCTGTACCTGTTGTGGACCCACCTGCAGCGTCCTGCGTCGCAACCCGTGGCAAGCACGGCGCGGGCAAAAACCGCGCCGTCGCTGCAACGGGCGGTCAGACCCGTTGCACCGCAGGTGGCGGCCGCCGTTACAAATCCTGTCATTGACGCGACCAGGGTTCCAGCACTGAAGTCCGCCTTGCCGGCCGCGTCAAATCCGCAACGCACTGGTGCGAACACTGCCGGAGTGAGCCTGCTCGCTGCCACTCCGCTTGCAGACCATTCAGGATTCCGCCTCGAATTCAATCACATGCCCGGCTATCGCCTGTTCACACTTACCGATCCCGACCGGATCGTGCTCGATGTGAACGATGTGACCACGGCGAGCGACTTCACCCGTGGCGTAACGCTACCCGCCGGCATCAAGACCACGCGCTTCAGCCTGGAACCGCAAAAGCGCATGCGCGTGGTGTTCGAAATCGAACCGGACGTCACCGCGAATGTCGCCAACGTGCACGACGCCACGCTGCTTCTGACGTTTGCACATGCAGCCGTCGCCCCGGCAACAGCGTCCCGTAAAGTGGCGTCGAATCCGGTTTCAACTGACAGTGCAAGCGCGGGCGACATGCTGAAGACCCTGCGCAACACGCCGGAAGATCTTGCACGGGATGCCTACAAGGACGGCTTGACGCGCCTTGACGCCGGCGACGCAACCGGTGCCGAGCGCCGTTTCCGGGACGCGCTGCAACGGGTCCCGGGCTTCGATCCTGCGCGTGTCGCGCTGGCCCGGCTGCTCGCGCAAACCGGGCGCAACAGCGACGCGGAAACCGTCCTCGCGCAAGGCATCAAGGCCGGCCAGAACAAACCCCGGTTTGCCCGGCTCGACGCCAACCTGCTGGTACAGCAGGGCGCGCTCGCCGATGCCATGAAAGCCCTCGAATCCGCCCTGCCTGACATTCACGCCGAACCGGAACACTACGCATTCATGGCGGCACTGGCCCAGCGCAGTGGCGATAACGCACGCGCTGCAAAGCTCTATCAGCAAGTGCTTGAAATACGCCCTGACAACGGCGTGTGGTGGATGGGGCTTGGCATATCACTCGAACAACTCAAGCAGCCACAGGCGGCACTGAACGCGTACCGTCACGCGCAACAGAGCGGCGACCTGAATCCCGATGTCGCCCAGTTCGTGAATCAGCGCATCAAGGCGCTTGGACCATAAACCTGCGCGGGCAGGTGGAGTACACATGAACCGTAAACAGAAAATCCGCATCGGCGACCTGCTGGTCCAGCACAAGCTGATATCGGAAACCCAGCTGACTGCCGCGCTGAACGAACAGAAGAAATCCGGCCGCAAACTCGGCCGGGTGCTGGTGGATCTCGGCTTCATCAAGGAAGACGATCTGCTCAAGCTGCTCTCCACCCAGCTCGACATTCCGTTCATTGACCTCAAGCATTTCAAGTTCAATCCGGACATCGTGCGTCTGCTGCCGGAAACCCATGCGCGGCGGTATCGCGCGATCGTACTCGGCCAGAACGAACGCGACATGCTGGTGGGCATGGCCGATCCCACCGACATTTTCGGCTACGACGAACTGACCCGCATTCTGTCCAAACCGGTGCGGCTTGCGCTGGTGCGCGAATCCGATCTGCTGCGCGCGATTGACCTGGTTTACCGGCGCACCGAGGAAATCTCCAACCTTGCCGAAGAGCTCGGCGAGGAACTGTCGCAGGGCGATTACGACCTTGCCCAGCTGGTTGCGGACGAAGGCGTGGTGGACGCGCCGGTCATCAAACTGCTGCAATCCATGTTCGAGGATGCGGTGCAGGTCAATGCATCGGACATTCACATCGAACCGGATGAAACCAAACTCCGCATCCGTCAGCGTATTGACGGCGTGCTGCAGGAACAGGTGCTTGAAGGCAAGCGCATTGCCGGCGCGCTGGTCACGCGTCTGAAACTCATGTCAGGTCTCGACATCTCGGAAAAACGCCTGCCGCAGGACGGCCGCTTCAGTATCCGGGTAAAGGACCGCACCATTGACGTGCGTGTTTCAACCATGCCGATCCAGTACGGCGAGTCGGTGGTGCTGCGTCTGCTAGACCAATCCGCGGACCTGCTGTCACTCGAGCAGCTCGGCATGCCGGCCGCGATGCTGGCGCGTTTCAAGCACATTATCGAAATGCCGATGGGACTGGTGCTGGTTACCGGCCCGACGGGTAGCGGCAAAACCACCACCCTGTACGCCGCGCTCAATCACATCAACACGCCGGACCTCAAGATCATCACGGTCGAAGACCCGGTCGAATACCGCTTGCCGCGCATCAATCAGGTGCAGGTCAATCCGCGCATCGGACTGGATTTCGCGCGCGTGTTGCGCAGCAGCCTGCGCCAGGACCCGGACGTGATGATGGTGGGCGAAGTGCGCGATACCGAAACGGTCGAAATCGTGCTGCGCGCCGCCATGACCGGTCACCTGGTGCTCTCCACGGTGCATACCAACACCGCGACGTCCACCATCAGCCGCCTGCTCGACATGGGCGCGGAAGGCTATCTGATCGCCGCCGCACTCAATGCCGTTGTCGCCCAGCGCCTGGTGCGCCGCGTGTGCGACAGTTGCGCGACGGCGTATACGCCGGATGCGCGGCAGCAGGCATGGTTACGGTATTCGCTCGATGAGAAGCAGTTGGCCAGCATGCATTTCAAGCACGGCCCAGGCTGCACTTACTGCAACGGCACCGGCTACCGCGGCCGCATCGGCGTCTACGAACTGCTGGAGATGGATCAGAAACTTTCCGATGCGCTGCGTCGTGGCGAGATTTCCGAGTTCACGCAACTCGCGCTCGGAAGCAGGGGCTTCCGCTCGTTCGTGGATTGCGCGCTCGACTACGCAGCCCGCGGCATTACCACGATCGAGGAAGTCATGCGCATTGCCGGCGACATCGAACGCTACACCGACCTGCCCGAAGCGGCGCAGGCCGGCGTGACCGGAACGGCCTGACGGAGTCGCGGATGGCAAACTTTCGTTATAAAGGGCGCAGCCAACGCGGCGATCTCGTCACCGGTGAACTGGAGGCCGACAGCGCCGACGGCGTCGCCACGCAGCTGTTCAACATCGGCGTAACGCCGGTCGAAATCGAACCGGTTCAGGAAAAACAGGACAGCCTGTCGGACCTCTGGCGACGGCTGGGCGGCGGCAAGCCGTCCTATGTTGATCTGATCATGTTTGCACGCCAGATGTACACGCTGGTCAAGGCGGGCGTGCCGCTGATACGCGCGCTGAACGGCCTGACCCAGTCCACCCGCAATGCGGTGCTCGCCGATGCCCTGCGCGATATTACCGACAGTCTCGAATCGGGCCGCGACCTCGCCGGCTCCATGGCACGTCACCCCGAGATTTTTTCACCCTTGTTCATAAATGTGGTGCGAGTCGGCGAGAACTCCGGCGCGCTGGAAGAATCGTTCCTGCGCATGTACCAGTATCTGGGCCTTGAAAAAGATATCCGCGACCGGGTCAAGCGTGCATTCCGTTATCCGATTATCGTGGTGACGTTCATTTCGATCGCCATCGCAATCATCACCCTGTTCGTGATTCCACGCTTCGCGGATTTCTTCCGTCACGCCCATCTCACGTTACCCTGGCCGACCCGGGTCATTCTCGCGGTGTCGGATTTCGCAGTGCATAACTGGTTCTGGGTACTGGCTGCGCTGGTACTCGGCGGCTTTGCCTTCAACAATTACGTGCGCACCGAACATGGCCGCTACAAATGGGATCGCTTCAAACTGCGCATGCCCGTGGTTGGCGACATCGTGCTGCGCGCGACGCTGGCACGATTTGCGCGCGGGTTTGGTCTCTCCTACCGCTCGGGCGTGCCGCTGGTGCAGTCGCTGACGCTGATCGCGCGCGCGGTGGGCAACGAATACATCGGCGAGCGCGTGCTGCAAATGCGGCAGGGTGTGGAACGCGGCGAAAGTCTCACGCGCACCGCGGCGACCACCGGGGTGTTCACGCCCGTCGTCATGCAAATGCTTGCGGTCGGCGAGGAAACCGGCATGGTCGCGGACATGATGGATGAGGTCGGCGAGTTCTACGAACGCGAAGTGGATTACGACCTGCAGAATCTCTCGACCAATCTCGAGCCGGTGCTGCTGGTGATCATGGGCGTCATGGTGCTGATCCTGGCACTGGGCGTATTCCTGCCGATGTGGAATCTGGCCGCCAATGCCAGCAAGATCTAGGCCCATGAATAATTCGCGCGAACGGGGCTTTTCGCTGCTGGAACTGACCATCGTGGTCGGCATCGTGGCGTTCATGTTCTACGTCGCGCTCGACAAACTGCTGGCGCTCGCCGTGGAAGCCGAGCGGGTCAGCGTGCTGCAGATGGAAGGTTCGCTGCAAAGCGCGCTGGGTATCCAGGTTTCCTATCAGCTTGCCCAGGGCAAACCCGTCAGCGAACTCGCCTCAATGGAGGACATGAATCCGCTGCAACTGCTGTCCAACCGGCCGTCAAACTATCTGGGCGAGCTGGATCATCCCGATCCCGCAAGCATTGAAGGCGGACACTGGTATTTCGATACCGGCACGCGCGAGCTGGTGTACCGGGTCAATCACGATCGCTACTTCAGTGACGCACTGGGACGCCCTGCCCGGATCGAATATCAGGTCCAGGTCAAACGCAGCAACGGTAGCATCGTGGGTGTCACTCTGGTGACCCTGACGCCGTACCGTTGGCAATCGGTCCCCTTGAACCCGCTCGAATACCAAAACCAGCACTGAACGCGTATGCTCTCGGCTCATGCAAAACCAGTTACTGCACGCAATTCAGGACGCGGCGTTACCGACGCTGCTCACCTTTCTGTTGCTCGGTGCGCTGACGGGGCTGGTGATCGGCATCTGGCTGACCGCCTGGCCGGCACATTTTTTTCACGCTACCGGCGGCCTGAACCGTTGGACGAGCGCGCGCCGTGCGTTGAAGATCTGGGAAACTCCATTGCACTTGGAGCGGTTCTTCTACCGCCATCACCGGATTTTCGGCGTGGTGCTCCTGCTGGCAACCGGCTGGACGCTGTATTACTTCACCCGTCTGTATGCTCCGGAACAGGTGCTGCGGTTGTTGCAACGTGCTTCGCGAATCAACCCTGCATGGGCACCGTTGCTGAACGGCACGGTCTGGGTTATCCGGATCGCGAGTGCGTTGGCCCTGCTGGTCGGACTGGTCGTCGTGATCCGGCCGAGTCTGCTGAAGGGAATCGAAGCGAAATCCAACACCTGGGTTTCGACCCGCAAAATGATGCGGCCGCTGGAACAGAGTTATCCGCTGGCGGACAGTTTCGCCAGCCGGCATCCCCGCACGGCGGGCCTGATCATCGTGGTCATTTCATGCTACGCACTGATCAGTCTGGCGCTGATGTTCGCGGGCACGATCAGACATTTTTGAGAATCGGGATACGTTGAATTTCCGTTTCGGCTTTTTTGAGAGGAGAACACAACATGCGTAAACAGACAGGCTTCACCTTGATCGAACTGGTGATCGTGATCGCGATCCTCGGCATCCTCGCCGCCATCGCCCTGCCCCGGTTCGCCAATCTGACCAGTCAGGCCCGCCTGGCCACCCTCAACGGCTACGCCGGTTCCCTGCAGGCCGCGGCCGCCATCGCCCATGCCCAGTGCCTGGCCGATCAGTGCACCGACGCGACCGCCTCCATCACGCTTGAGAACCAGACGGTGGATCTGGTCCATGAATATCCGGCCGGCACGACGACGGGCATCGTGGCCGCTCTGCAGAATGCCTCCACCGGCTCGGGCAGTGCCAACCTGGTGCCGACAGCCGCCGGCGGGGTCGTGACCTACGACTTCCCGACCGCCATTGCGGGCTGCAACGTGACCTACACTCAGGCCGCCGCGGCGGGCGGGTCACCGACGGTTCAGGTGGTCAATACCGGCGGGAATTCCTGCTGACACTCTAGGCTTGTACTATAATTTTTGGATAACGCCCTCTATTCAACGAGTTAGACGGAATTTGTAAGAATTTACAGAAATTCGGATAGACGGCAGGGTGTTGACCCAGACTCCGATATTCTGTTAAATAGACTTATCTTTAATCAGGAATCTTGCGTGCTCCAAATGGATGGGACAGAGGACGCTGCGGCGTTCGCTGGCACGGAGTAACTAGGTGGGGCTGCGGCCCCGTTTAAAACTTGGAGTATTCATCATGCGTAATCAGAAAGGTTTCACCCTTATCGAACTGGTGGTGGTCATCGCCATCCTGGGCATCCTGGCGGCGTTTGCGTTGCCAAAATTTGCTGACTTGACCACTCAGGCGCGGGTTGCGTCCGTGCAGGGTGTTGGCGGCAGTGTCGGAAGCGCAGCAGCCCTGGCTCATGCTGCGTGCCTGGCTGGCGTAGGCGGTTGCACTGCCACTGCGGCAACCAGTAGCACAACACTTGATGGCGCAAC
>DASSOA010000021.1:0-7340 GCA_035701115.1 Gammaproteobacteria bacterium | reverse complement strand
GATCTAGCAGAACGAAACCACCGATCAGCCATCAGCACCATCTCATCTGACAAACTGGCTCAAAAGCCAGTTCTGAAATGCCACTTCGCCAACTCTCGAATATCCATGCCTTGTTTAACAGCGACTTTTTCAACAAAATAGGTCGGGAGCAGCATGTCGCAGCATAAATCCATATACCCTGGCTTTGCCATATTGAAATGTGGTGCCTGTGCACCGGAATCGGTGGCGGCTTTCAGAGCGTAATGAGTGGCGGAATTCGACCGTAAGACGCACGAGACACGCGTTCAGAAGAACTCGTATTCGAGACGCACCATCAAGGTGGTATCCGGCGCCTTGCGGCCCAAACCGAACACCATGCCCGCGCTGTATTCCAGTTCGCTGGTGCCGATAATCTGTTCGCCGTAGAACACCGGGCCGGCCATGTAGGCGTCGTTGGATGGATGCGCGAACACTTCAATGCCGGGTGCAAAACCACGGCGCCAGCTGTAACTCACGCTATAGGCGCTGCGGAATTCGTACTGCCGTTCCGCGCCGGTGCCCACTTCCTTGCCCCACAGCAGATTGAGTCGTTGCGTTACGTGTCCAGTCTGCTTCTGGAACAGCGGACCGAATTCGACTTCGTTGGCTCCGCCGCTGTGCGGTGTGTACTCGTATGCCACGAGGAACCCTGGATCGGCCCAGTATTCGCCCGTGGGAGCGAGCTGGAAAGTATTTTCGAATTCATAGGAATCGAGCGTGGTGGGCTGGCCTGGCGCGCGGATGTACTGGCCCAGATAGACTTCCGCTTTCCACCAGTCGGTGAAGCTGTGCGCGATCGAGAACGCATGGCCGCGTGCGGTGTCGAGCACGAGACTGCTGTCGCGGTACTGTGCTGCGCGCAGTTCGACTTCGCTCTGACCCTGCACCACGGTGGGCGAGTAGACGACGAAATCGTTGACGAAATCCACGGGGCCTTCGTCGGCTCGCGCGGCCGGCGGCGCGGCGAGCAGGGCACACGTCATGAGGAGAGCTGACATTAAAAGGCTGGCGGGTCGGCGTTGGCCGTCGGAGCGGGCGGTCATGACAGGGCGATCCTTATAATGTAAATAATAATGATTCGTATTTGCAATATAGCAGACTGGGCCGGGGAGTCAAGGCCCGGGGTCGCGACACGCGTGTTCTATTTAATGAAGGCCAGCCCGACGATGCCCAGGCAATAGAGGAGCAGCACCAGTAGTGAGTCGATGCCCATGCGGCCGATCTGGCGGCGGGGACGAAATAACATGCCGCACAGGTAAACGACGGTGAGCAGGATGGCGAGCGCGGTGAGATAGATGTCGGTTTTCTGTGCGGCGGGCAGCACGGCCTCGCCGGACAACAGGGTGGCCATCAGAAACAGCACGGGCAGGAAGGCGTTGCCGCCGAAAATGTCGCTCACCGCCAGCTGGTAATCGCCAAGCCTGATTGACGTCAATCCTGTGGAGAGTTCCGGCAGTGAGGTCGCCGCCGCCAGCACCGTCGCGCCGAATACCACGCCGCGCATGCCGAAATGATCCGCGATGACCTCGCTGGTCTGTTCCAGTGCCACGCCCGCGAGAAGCGTAACCATGCTGGCGATGGCGAAGATCAGGATAACGCGGCCGAGCCCGTAGCCCTGTTCGCGCGCGTAGGCATCCTTGCGCTGTTCGGCGACGCCGCGTGGTGGCACCTGACCATCGGGCGCGGTGCCGTCGTCGTGCCAGGGCAGATGCTGCCGGGCGCGGCCGACCAGCCAGAGACCCGCGAGCCACAGCATGGCGATCAGGATCGAAGGCGGCGTCACGCGATAGGCGATCAGGTTGCCGGGCAGCTGGGTTCCGATCAGCACGACCACCAGCACGGCGACCACGAGTAAGCCCTCCACCACCAGCACCAGCGATGCGGCGCGGTAACTGAGCGGATCGGACCGGCCGAGTCCGAAGATGTCGAGCAATACCAGCACAACCGTCTGGATCGCGATGCCGCCGAGAATGTTGCCGATCGCAATGCCAAGGTCGTGATTGAGCGCGGCACTCGCGGTGATGGCAATTTCCGGCAGATTGGTGACGATCGCGAGCAAAATCAGTCCACCCAATGCTTCACCCAGCTTGAGACGTGTAGATAACACGTCGGTGGTATCTGAAAGAAACACACCGGCAATCCAGATGGCGCCGGCTGATACGACGAACAGGCAGAGCGCAAGCGGAAACGAGAGTGATTCGGCCATGTGCGTACTCCGTACCGCGTCGCCGATCCGGTCAGGTGGCAGCGGATTTTTCTCTCATGAACCAGTCCGGGGTCACGTCGAATTGCAGCAGTTTGCACTCGAGTGCGCCGTTGTAAAAGGTATTGATCTTGCGCGCCCGCAGGCCGATCTGCCTGCCCAGTTCCGGATTGCTGGTAATGACGCCGGCATGCCAGCCCAGGCATTGATTCTTGAGCCAGTTGCCCAGCGCCGCATACAGCGTTCCCAGTTTGTCTGCATCACCAAGGCGTTCGCCGTACGGCGGATTGGTGACCACCAGACCGGGATGCAGACGTGGCGGCAGGCGGTTGGATTCAAGCGCAACGCTGCGAAACTGCGTGGCGGCGCCGAGTCCGATGGCGCGTGCGTTGTTTTGTGCGGTATCCACGGCTTTGGCATCCCGGTCAAAACCCAGTATCACCGGAATTTTCTTCATGCCGTCGGTCTTGCTCCGTTGCGCCTCGCGCAGGATGGTTTCCCAGGTTTCCGCATCGTGTCGCAGCCAGCGCGAAAATCCCCAGCGATGACGCCACAAGCCGGGTGCAATGTCGCCCGCGATCAACGCGGCTTCGATGGCCAGCGTGCCCGAACCACACAACGGATCCACGAAACTGCCGCCGCGTTTGGCAATATCGGCCCAGCCACATTTCAGCAGCAGCGCCGCGGCGAGCGTTTCCTTCAGCGGCGCGGCAACGCTCTCGGCGCGGTATCCGCGCATATGCAGACTCTCGCCCGACAGATCAATGCTGACGATCGCGACATCGCGATGCACGTGACAGTTGATTAGCAGATCGGGGCGTTCGCGATCGACGTCGGGCCGGCGGCCGAATCGCTCGCGAAACCGGTCTACCACGGCGTCCTTCACGCGTTGCGCGCCAAACTGGGTGTGCGTGATGCCGGCCGTGGTGCCGGAAAATTGCACGGCAAGACTGCCGTCCGGGGACAGATCGTTCTCCCACGGCAATTTCCGGATGCCGTCGTACAGGCTGGTGTCGTCAGCTGCCTTGAATCGCGCGATCGGGTACAGCACCCGGTTCGCCGCCCGCAGCCACAAGCAGGCGCGGTAAGCGGTCGCGGGGGAGCCTTCGAAGCTCGCTCCGCCGCGCTCCTCCTTTACGCCGGCAGCACCCAATGCACGCAGTTCGTTGGCGACGATGGGTTCCAGTCCCTTCGCGGCGGTCGCGAAGAAACGATATCGTGCCTCTGTCCTTTTATGGCGACCGTAACTTGGCATTGTGCTAGGGTATCGTGGCGTTGGAAATGACCATGAAGATGCAAGGTCCCGGCAAAAGATGATCCGTTTGCCGGACTGCTGTCCGCGAGGATGATACCGGATATACCGGACAGCCGAACGACACGCCCCTGTATCCTGGAGTTCTGTCTGTGGGAAACACTGCCAAGATCGCCGTCGTTGTGCCCTGCTACCGCGTCAAGCAACAGGTTCTCGACGTTATACAAAACATTGGACCCGAGGTCGGCTGGATCATTTGCGTGGATGATGCCTGTCCGGACGGTAGCGGGCAATGGATAGAAGCCCGGGCCCGGGACCCCAGAATCAGCGTTATCCACCTGCCGGAAAATCTGGGTGTCGGCGGAGCCGTCATGACCGGATACCGTGCTGCGCTTCAAGTCGGAGCTGACGTGATAGTCAAGCTGGATGGCGACGGGCAGATGGATCCGAAACTGATACCAGCTTTCGTGCGGCCCGTCGCGGAAGGGCGTGCGGATTACGTGAAGGGCAATCGCTTTTTCAATCTGGAAGACGTTAAGCGCATGCCGGTTATTCGCCTGATCGGCAATACTGCGTTGTCCTTTTTTGCGAAATTTTCGACGGGTTACTGGGACATTCTTGATCCGACCAATGGTTACACGGCGATCCAGGCCAAAGTACTGCGGGTACTCCCACTGGAAAAGATCAGCCAGCGGTGGTTTTTTGAAACGGATATGCTGTTCCGCCTCAATACAGTCAGGGCTGTAGTCATGGATATCCCCATGACAGCGGTATATGACCGGGAAAAAAGCAATCTCAGCATAAGCAGGGTAATTACCGAATTTCTTCTCAAGCACATGCGTAATTATTGCAAGCGCATTTTCTACAATTATTTTCTCAGAAATTTCTCGATAGCATCCATCGAGTTATTGATCGGAGTCGCACTGACTGCTTTCGGCGTTATTTTCAGCATCATCAAATGGCGCCAATCTGTCGAACTTGGGCACTACGCGTCAGCCGGAACCGTAATGATAGGGGCGCTCTCGATTATCATCGGTTTCGAACTGCTTCTGGCGTTTTTGAATGAGGATATGCGCTCAACGCCGCATGTCCCGTTACAGGGAAGGCTGCAGTGAACTTGGGTTTTTATGCGGGGTTTTTATGACTATTGTTCGGTTTTTCTGGATAACCGTTTGCGTTGTAATGATTTCGGTGGGCCAGATACTGTTCAAGTATTCAGCGACGCAGGCGGAAAAATCACCCGGTATCGTGTCCCTGATCCGTAATCCATTTCTGATAGGGGCTGTTGCAATTTACGGGCTGGCGACCCTGCTGTGGGTCTGGCAGCTGAAATATGTCCCCTTGAATCGCGCCTACCCGCTTTTTGCCCTGGCATTCGCCATAGTACCTTTGCTCAGCTGGATGTTTTTCGGCGAACGCGTGCGATTGGTTTATGTTGCAGGTGTTGTCCTCATAATTGCGGGCATCATTCTCTGTGTGCGCAATTACTGATTCTGTTTTTTCCTTATCGCATCATTGCGGGATCGTGCACGCAGCGTTTTAGCGTCGTTACCGAGCATATAGGCTGCCAGTGCCGCCATGCCGAATTCAAAGGGCAGAAACGGTATCGAATAGCGCACGTATGGCGACAGCACCATGAGGACTGCGGTGTTGTAGAAAAGCAGGAGGCTGACCATTCTTGCCGCAACAATTTGCGGCCCGTTCAAATAGCGGCGTGCGTAGCGCGTCCAGACCGCAAGCGATGCAATCAGTGCCAGAATCACCAGCATCCAGTGCAGCCCATACATGAGAGCGTGGGTGAACAGAAAGAGTGGCGCACCGGTCGAGTAGGGTGACAGAAAAGTGGGATATATGAAGATGTCTCCCGACCCGGCAACCAGTGTCCACGACCAGAGCAGCAGCGGCTTTCCTGCAAGATACCAATAGAGTTCCTTTGCGGGGTGCCGTGCAAACTGGCCGAGAATTGCTTGCGTCGCGGTGCCGAGGGAGCGGTTTTCTGCCGCGTAGGATGGGTCCGCATAGTAGGCGTATCCCTGACTGGCCGGATCGTCGTGATACATCATCCCGGGATACATGCCCTGATGCAGGCTTGAAATCAGCACGGTGGGATCACCGCTGTGCCCGACCGAGATGTGATTTCGCACCAGCCATGGTGCCCATGTGAGCATGAAGCCGAAAACGAGAATCGCCGCCCCTCGAGCGGCTTGCGGCCGCGGTTGTGACGTGAACAGCAGGAACACCAGCGCCACCGGGAAAAATTCCACAACCGGGCGAGTCAAAGCCGCGATTCCGAACAACACGCCAGCGAGCACCAGCGACGGGTAGTACCAGCGGTCTCCCCTCTGATGCAGCGCGAAGACCAGTGCCGCCAGCATCAGCCAAAAGGCAAATACCGTTTCGCTCAGCAGATAAATGGTCGTATTGACGAGATGCGGACTGATTGCAACCAGCGCTGCAGCCAGCAAGGCGACCCAGAGTTTTGAAATCCGCCTGAAAAACATGAATGTCAGCAAAACGGTAATTGTGCCAATGGCAGCCTGCCACAGCGCTACCGATCTGAAGGTTTGTGAATCGGGTGGCGTGGATACGAAGGGTTCCAGAAACAGGGGATACCCCGGTGTCGCGAAGGCATCTGGGGTGGGCGCGGGGGAATCCTGCTGTCTGATTATCGTGTTCCGATTCCTGGAATACACACCATATTTGTGGAGATTGTATGCAGTCGTGTAATAAACGGCGGCGTCGCCCCGGTATGGATGCAGCACTATTGAATCGTTCACGGCCGTGAAGCGCATGTAGGCGGCCAGTACGAGCACCGCAAGCAGACCTGTCCAGGCCAATGCCTGAAGATAGTGTTCGTGCGACATTTTAGCCAGACTGTATCTCACCGATGTTTCCCCGCAAGCAGTTGACGGTGTAAATTGATAATGCCACAGATTGAATCTGTCCGTGACAGGCCCTGAAGCCGGCGAGAGAAAAAATTGGTGATGGAAACCGCACTTCCACCAGAGCGCCTCAGGGCGGAAGCAAACCGACTTCAGCAGCGCCTTGCAGAGGTGCTGGGTGACGTTTGGACGGAGCTGCCCGCAAACATCCGTGTGTCGAGTGAACGGGCACTCGCCTGCAGTGAATTCATTGTCCAGGCCTGCATTCGGGATGCCGGAATCTATTCGCAGCCCGGAACATTGCAGGACGTAATCAATGCGGGTGCACCGGGGAAAAGGGTGCGTGCAGCGCTGACGCTGGCGCCCGATGAACCGGCGCTGATTGCGGCGCTACGGGCGCAGCGCCGGCGCGAAATGCTGCGCATCGCCTGGCGTGATCTGGCAGGCTGGGCGAGCCTGGAAGAAACCCTGCACAACCTTTCCGATCTCGCGGACGCGTGCATAGCCGGCGCGTTGACTGCGTTGTCACGCTGGCACAGCGAGCGATATGGGCTTGCACGCAATGCACACGGTGAGCCCCAGTCTCTGGTGGTCCTCGGCATGGGGAAACTGGGTGCGCGTGAACTGAATTTTTCCTCCGACATTGACCTGATTTTCGCCTATCCCGACAACGGCCAGAGCGATGGCGAGCGGCCACTGGATAACGAAGAATATTTCTCGCGTCTGGGTCAGCGTCTGATCCGGGTGCTGGATCAGGTCACCGAAGATGGTTTCGTGTTCCGCGTGGACATGCGGTTGCGGCCGTTTGGCGAAGCCGGACCGCTGGCGATGAGTTTCGCGGCCCTGGAAACCTACTACCAGAATCACGGCCGTGAATGGGAACGGTACGCGCTCATCAAGGCGCGTCCGGTGGCCGGCGACCTGACGCATGGCGATGCGCTGCTCGAAACATTGCGCCCGTTCGTTTACCGCCGGTATCTCGACT
>DASSOA010000020.1:0-8571 GCA_035701115.1 Gammaproteobacteria bacterium | reverse complement strand
CGGCCAGCCGACCATCGCGCGTTTCCACGATGGCGACTGGTACATGATCTTTGGCAATGGCTACGACAGCGTCAACGGTGACGCAGTGCTTTACATGTACAACATCAATACCAAGACGCTGCTGAAGTTCGACACCAAAGTGGGCACATCCGGTGTATCCGGAACAACCACGTCAAACGGCATGTCAACACCGGTGCCTGTGGATTACAACGGCGACCGCGTCACCGACGCGATCTACGCCGGCGATCTCCAGGGCAATCTCTGGAAGGTCGACGTGAGCAGCAGCGATCCCGCGAACTGGAAATTCGCGCTCACCACAAGCGGCAATCCGACTCCGCTGTTTACTGCGACCGACAGCAGCAACAACGCACAGCCCATTACCGATCGGCCACAGGTAGGACTGGACAGCAGCGGGCGTGTCATGGTGTATTTCGGTACCGGCACCTACTATCAGGTGGGCGACAACGCGGTACCGAACAACCCGCCGGTGCAGAGTTTCTACGGCATTGTGGATAACCAGTCGGGTTCCTCCTCCAATGTCGTCACCCGCAGTGAGTTGCTGCAGCAATCCATCATTGGTACCGCGACCGTCAACGGCACCACCTACCGCATAACGTCCGATAACAAGATGACATCGGGCCAGATGGGTTGGTATATGGATCTGGATTACCCGTCGGCTGACGGCGAACGTGTGGTGAGTCCCGGTATTCTGACCGGCGGCCGTATCATCTTCACGACCGTCATCCCACAGGGAGACGCGTGCGAATATGGCGGCACCTCGTGGCTGATGGAGCTGGATTCCTCGACAGGCTCGCGCTTGACGACGGAATCCCCATTCGATCTGAATGGCGACAACAAGGTGGATTCGTCCGATCTGGTAACCATCACCAATTCCGACGGCACAACCTCGCAGGTCGCGGTCGGTGGCAAACAATCGAACGTCGGCATCATTCAGACGCCGGGCATCATTACGGCCGGCCAGCTCCAGTACAAGTACTACAGCGGCAGCACCGGCAAGATCGGCGAAACGGTGGAAAGCGCATCATCCGACCAGGGTGGCCGGCTTTCCTGGCAGCAATTGCTGCCCAAGCAGTGATGCACAGCCGCCGGGGTCTGGACAAGCACCAAGCCCCGGCGGCACACTAGCCAACCGAAACGGTCGTTCGCAGATACGCGGTCACGCAACGAGGAACCTGGCAATGCGCAAAACCAAAGGCTTTACGCTGATCGAATTGATGATCGTCGTTGCGATTATTGGCATCATTGCCGCCATCGCCTACCCGTCGTACGTGAATTCAATGCGCAAGGGTCGGCGCGCAGACGGGCAGGCCGCGCTGACCGATGCCGCCCAGTCGCTGGAACGCTGCTTTACGAGTTATGGCCGATATAACGATACGACTGACTGCGCAATGGCCGCCACGCTGACTGCCAGCGGACTGGAAAGCCAGCAGAAGTTCTACCTGGTAATCGCAGCGGCGCCCAACCTCAGTACCACCGCTTACACGCTGACTGCCACAGGTCAGGGAGTCCAGACCAAGGATCCCGACTGCAGCACCATGACCTTGAGCAGCACAGGTGCAAAAACACCGTCTGGCTGCTGGTCAAATTGACTTCTTCCGATCACATCAATTGCTGAAGCAGGCTGCGAGCTACCCAAGCCGCCTTTTCCGCTCCCGGACTTCATACGGGGTTCTCTGACACAAAGGGATTTCACCGCCCCCTTGCAGACTTGCGTCAGCGCCCCTATCTACGCCAACATGGCGCCCCGCCCGTTTACGCGCAGACCCGCATGAACCCGAACTCCAAATCCGGCACCCGTCTCGACCGCCTGCTGGCGCAGCATCCCGCGGCGCTGCGCGGTGGACGCAAAGGACTGGAGAAGGAAAGCCTGCGCGTGAATCCGCGCGGCTGCCTGGCCCAGACGCCGCATCCATCCGCGCTCGGTTCGGCGCTGACCCACCCGCACATCACCACGGACTATTCGGAAGCGCTGCTCGAACTGGTGACCGATCCGTTTGCGGACGCCCGCGATACGCTGCATTCGCTGTGCGATATCCACACCTTCGTCTACCAGCATCTGACCGACGATGAATTGCTGTGGGCGACCAGTATGCCGTGCGCGCTGGAAGGCGACGAACGGATTCCGATCGCCCGCTACGGACATTCCAATATCGGAATGATGAAGCACGTCTACCGCCGCGGACTCGGTTACCGCTACGGGCGCAGCATGCAGACCATTTCCGGAGTTCATTTCAATTACTCCTTTCCCGAAGCCGTGTGGCCTGTGCTTCAGGAACTTGCCGCCGACGACCGCACGCCGCGCGAATTCATCAACGACGCCTATTTCGGCATGCTGCGGAATTTCCAGCGCATCAGCTGGCTGCTGCTGTATCTGTTCGGCGCTTCACCCGCCGTGTGCAAGACGTTCCTGCTCGGTCGTGATCTGGGATTTCAGGCGTTCGATGCGCACACATGGTATGAACCGTTCGCCACGTCCCTGCGCATGAGCGACATCGGCTACAAGAACAAGAATCAGTCGCAGGTGGGCGTGAGCTACGACAGCCTCTATGACTACGTGTCCACGCTGACTCACGCAGTCACCACCCCGGTGCCCGAATACGAAGCCATCGGCGTCAAGGTAGATGGCGAATACCGGCAGCTCAACGCCAACATTCTGCAGATCGAGAACGAATTCTACAGCTTCATCCGCCCGAAACAGCCGATCGAGCCGGGCGAACGCCCGACGGCCGCACTCTGCAAGCGCGGCGTGAACTATGCCGAGGTTCGCGCGCTGGATGTGAACGTATTCGATCCGCTCGGTGTATCACTGCATGCGCTGCATTTCGTGGAGGCGCTTCTGATTGGCTGCCTGCTCGATGTCAGCGCGCCGCTCGGCCGCGACGAGCAGGTGGCGATCAGCCACAATCAGACCGTGACCGCGCGCCACGGCCGTGATCCCGCGCTCGCCCTGCAACGTGATGGCAAGGACGTGGCACTGCGAGACTGGGCGTTCGAAATCGTTGCCCGCCTCGACGGCATCTGCGAGGCGCTGGACGGAAACGATCCCGCGCGCCCCTACACGACCTCGCTTGCCATACAGCGCGAGGCGATTGCCGATCCCGAACGTACGCCGTCCGCACGGATGCTCGCGGAAATGCGTGAACACCGGGAAAGTTTTTTCATGTTCGCGCAACGCCTGTCCCGCCGGCACCGCGACTATTTCCTGGCACGCCAGCTTCAGGCCGACGTTGCGGCGGCACTCGCGCAGCAGGCCAGCCAGTCGCTGACGGACCAGGCGGATCTGGAGCGCCGCGACTCGCTCGATTTTGACGAATATCTGCAGCGTTACTTTGCCCGCACCTGAGCGCGTTGCCGCAATGGCGCGACGCACCCGGGCATCAGCGATATCATAACCAGATACACAGGAGGTTCTACCCATGTCTGAAACCAAACGCTACGGTATCCGCTGCACGCTGCCGCCCGGTGACCCGATGACGGCTTCGCACCTGCTGGGTCCGGATTGGGAATCCTTCCGCTGGTATGAAACGGAACGGGAGCGTGACGAAGCGGTCGAGGAATTCAGCCGCGAACACATTTATTCGCGCCGCGGTGACAAACCCAGCGTGATCTACACCAAAATCGAACGCTGAGGAATCATGCGCATCGACATCTTTTCCGACACCGTGTGCCCGTGGTGCTTCATCGGTAAACGCCATCTTGAAAAAGCGCTGACTGAAGCTGGTGTCAATGATGCCGAAATTCACTGGCATGCATTCCAGCTTAATCCTGACATGCCGGCCGAGGGCCGCGACCGGAAGACCTATCTGGCGGAAAAATTCGGCCCGGATGCGGAACAGCGCATACACGAACGCCTGCAAGGCGCCGGCCAGGCCGCGGGAATCGAATTTCACTTTGACCGCATCGAACGCAGCCCCAATACCCTCGACTCGCATCGCCTGATCCGGCTGGCTGCGCAACATGGAAAACAGGATGCCGCCGTTGAAGCACTGTTTCAGGCCTATTTCGTCAAAGGCGAAGATATCGGCAATCGCAGCGTACTGAGCGCAATCGCCAAAGCGGTGGGACTGGACCAAGACATGCAGTCGTGGTTCGAAAGCGACACCGAAACCGGCGTGGTACGCGATGAAGACCGCTCTGCGCGCCAGCTCGGTATCAGCGGCGTGCCGTTTTTCATTTTCGAACAACGCTACGCCTTGTCCGGCGCGCAACCGGTGGACGTGTTCGTAAAGGCCCTGCATACTGCCCGGAATGAAGCGCTACCAGGCTGATATCAATCACACGGGCCGGGAGTCATTCCCATGCTGCTGACGGACGCCGGCTGGCTGCTGCTGGCGCTGCTGATCATTCTCGCCGGTGCGGAACTGTTTACCAACGCGCTTGAGCACATCGGCGAGCGCTTTCAGCTATCCGAAGGCCTGGTCGGGTCGGTGTTCGCGGCGGTTGCAACGGCGCTGCCTGAAACGATCGTACCGATCGTCGCAGTATTTTTCGGCGGAACATCCGTGCAGGCGCGTGAACACATCGGCGTCGGTGCGATTCTGGGCTCACCCCTGATGCTGGCGTCACTGGCTATGATGCTGATCGGCCTGGCGGCAGGCACCAAACGCGGGTGGCGCAACCCTCTCAATCCCGAAATCAGCGGCCTGATCCGCGACCTGCTGTATTTCCTGGTGGCATTCCTGATCGGCTTTCTTGCGCTGTTCATGCCGCAGCATCCCGCCGGGCTCAGGTTGCTCACCGGCGCGATGCTCGTATTTCTCTATTTCATGTATGTGCTGAATACCATTCGCGCCTCGGCCATGCTGGTCGAGAACGGTCATGGCACGCAGGCCGATGCAATGCTGTGGCTCAAGCGGGCCGGTCTGAACCACAGCCTGATACTGGAGCTGCTGCAACTGCTGGTGGGACTTGGTCTCATCATCGGCGGCGCCAAGCTGTTCGTGTACGGTGTGGAACAGGTCGCGGTTACAACCGGCATCAGCGTCCTCGTGCTGTCGCTGCTGATCATTCCGGTGGCGACCGAGATGCCGGAAAAGCTCAACAGCACGTTGTGGATCCGGCGCGGCAAGGATACGCTCGCCTTTGGCAATGTCACCGGGGCAATGGTTTTCCAGGGCAGCCTGCTGCCGGCTTTCGGTATGCAACTCGGCGTCTGGCTGCCGCAACGCGATATCATCTGGTCCATGGCGCTGACGTTTGCAGCCACGTTGTGGATATTGATACTGGCGGCGCAACGCCGGCTTTCCCCCTGGCTGCTGCTGGTGAACGGCCTGATCTATCTGGCGTTCTTTCTGGTAATTGCCCGCTCATGAGCGGCGGCACCCTGCCCTCACCCTGCGTCCGCAACTGCTGCCTCGACGAGCAGGACATCTGTCTCGGCTGTGGCCGCAGTCTGGACGAGATCCGGGACTGGAGCGCGTCTCCGGACCCCGCCCGACAGCAGATTCTGGAGCGGGCGGCGGAGCGTCGGGCCGCACGCGTGGCCCGCCTGCACGCTCTCCACCATCCCGGCACCGGCCGCTGAGCCCCGTTCCGCCAATGCTGACGCGCCTGAGGCGTTCGGTTTAACAATCAGGTAAAGTATCCCCGGTCCAAATCAGAGACTTGGGGCGGGTTAGTGAAGCGTTTCGCGAGCATCCTGTTGCTGATTGCCGGGGCGGGCTGCGCGAGCCTGTCACCTGCTCCTGCTTCGTCAGACGGCTGGACGTATATCGGCAACGACCCCGACGGTACCCAGAATATCCTGATGTCGGCCGTGACCCCGGTGCCCCAAAACGGCAACCTCACCACCACGTTTCTCCATCAATACACGGCGCCCCACTCGGTGACCGCGGCCGACGGAAAGCAGATCGCCTACGTCGAGCGGCGGGACGAAGTCCGCGTCAACTGCTCGAACCAGTCGCTGACCGTGCTCGGCAAACGCTATTACGACGTTGACGAGCAACAGGTTTTCAGTGAGTCTGCCAGCAACGATCAGGGCACGCAGCGCGTGATCCCGGGCGGCATTGACGACGTCATGTACCAGGCCGTCTGCGGGCGCTCGATAGGCTGGGACGACATCGGCAGCAGCGCCGACGATCGCCAGCAGATCGCCATCATGGGCAAGGCCGCGACCCGGCCCGTGAACGGCAGCGTCGAAGCGTGGTTCCGAACCCGCTATGACGGTGCGCAAAGCCTGATCGCCGCGCCCACCCTGCGGCACGTCACCTACAACAGCAAGATCAGCACCCTGGAATTCAATTGCGAAACGTTCGAAGTCGGCCTGTTGCATGAAGTCTATTACGATGCCGACAACCACAAGGTATTCGACATCCAGCCCGGCGACGGGGAAGCCGCGGAGATGCCGGCCACGGCCAACAGCGTGCGCGGCCTCATGTTCCGCGCCGCGTGCGGCCGCCCAACCGAGCTACGCTATCTCGGCATGGATCCGCACCACACCCAGAAAGTCTATATGGTGGGCACGCCGACTCTGCTGTCCCACGAAACCGCGAGCGCACGTTTTCAATTCTATTATCTGAAACCCGGCACGCTTACCGCCGGACCCGTGATTCGCACCGTCGCTTACAACGAGCGTCGCATCGAACTGGATGCCGATTGCTCGAGCTTGACGTATCAGGTCCGCAATGAAGCCTATCTCGACAGCAAAGGCGAGCCGGTATTCACCATTACACCGCCGGCTGACGCCGCACCTGACGTTGACGTCACGCCGGACAGCCTGAGCGAGATGCTCTGGAAGACTGCCTGCCACGGTGCCGGTTGAACCGGTAAAGACTCTATTCAAGACGTATCGAACGGCGAATCGGGCAACAGACGAAGGATTTCCGGATGACGATGAAACTCGGCAAATACACGCTCGGCCGCGAACTCGGCCGCGGTGCCTCAAGCATCGTGTATCTCGCCCGGAGCGACGACGGCCGGCAGGTTGCGCTCAAGCTTTATGCCTCAGACAAGGGCATGAACGAAAAGAGCGCCAAACTCTACCGCAAACTGTTCTTCACGGAAGCGCGCATGGCCGGCCGGCTGCTGCATCCGAATATCCTGCCGATTCTGGATGCCGGCGAAGAACAGGACCTGCGCTATGTGGTAATGACCTATCTCGAGCATTATCACCCGCTTACGCAACACACCAAGCCCGACACGCTGCTGCCGATAAAATCGGTGGTCGAGGTGTTTTTTGCGATGTGCAAGGCGCTCGACTATGCCCATCGCAACGGGGTCATTCATCGCGACATCAAGCCGGCCAACGTGATGATGAACCAGGAAAGCCACGTGATGATCGTCGATTTCGGCGTGGCAAAAAGCGCCTTTGACGAGACCACGCACATCGGCGGCGTGGTCGGGACGCCGCGTTACATGGCGCCTGAACAGATCAATGATCTCGAAATCACCAATCAGAGCGATATTTTCTCGATGGGCATCGTCATCTACGAGATGCTGACCGGTCTGCCGCCATTCATGTCCGATTCACTGCCCGGTCTCACCAACCAGATCCTCAATCACGAGCCTGCCGCAGTCAGCCAGCTGCGCGCCGATGTGCCGGAGCCGCTGAACCGTATCGTCATGCGCTGCCTGAAGAAACCGCTCAAGACGCGATACAAAACCTGCATGGATATCGCCGGCGACCTGATCAACGTATCCGACAACCTCGATACCAAATCCGCCGAGATCAACGAGCAGGAACACTATAATATGGTCAGCCGGCTGGCCTTTTTCAGCGACTTCACGCAGCCGGAAATCTGGGAAATCATCCGCGCGGGCACCTGGAAGCGGTTCAAGCGCGGCGAAACCGTCATATCCGAAGGTGATCTGGACGACAGCTTTTTCGTCATCGCATCCGGTGATGCAAGCGTACACAAGGGCAACACCACGCTCGGCACCCTCGGCGCCGGCGATTGTTTCGGGGAGATGGGTTATCTCAGCAAAACCCGGCGTTCGGCCAGCGTGCGCGCTAACAGCGATGTGGCGTTATTGTGCGTGAATGCCACGCTCATGGAACGTGTGTCGCGCGACTGCCAGCTGCGGTTCTACAAGATGTTCGCGCACACGCTCATCGAACGCCTGTCGCGTACCAACGAACGCCTGCTGGCCGCCGGGCTTTAACAAGAGCCGCCGAAACACTCGGGCTGCGGCCGTCAATCCTTTTGAGGATCGGCACCAGTGGCGGGCGCGGCCGGCAAACCGAGAAGTGCCCTGCAGGGCGCGGAGATTTTCGCGGCAATCGCTTCAAGCTGACAATTCAGCCGCTCGTTATTGCTGCGTTCCTCGAGATACGCATTCCACACGTCGCCCCAGGTCGCGTTAGGTGGCAATACAACCGGTGTGGATTCGCGCAGCAGATCAGCGGCAACCGGTTGGGGTCGGTATTCAACCACCTTGATGGGCTTGGCTGACCGGACCGCCAGCCGGGGTGCGCAGGCTGTCAAGCAGGGAAGCAGGCACACCGGTATCCAGGCAGCGGCGTGCCTCAATGTCAGTTTCGCGCACATGGCGTAACACCTCGGTCTGTTTGGCCAGTTTCGATTCCAGAGCCGCTCGCAGATGCGCGGCGGC
>DASSOA010000019.1:0-20280 GCA_035701115.1 Gammaproteobacteria bacterium | reverse complement strand
CGCTGGACCGATTTCCCCTGGAATCGCTGGTTGCGAACCACTGCCGCGATCGGTGACGGCGTAAGTCACGCAACGGTCGTTCCACCGCTTGAATAGGCCAGTCACGCCAACATCGGCGCGTGCTGCGTGCTCAATTACATTCTGATTGAAGCGACGCTCGCTCCACCACAGGTGGACAACTGGAATTTCGCAAAAGGCGTACATTACCCTTCCGGCATTTTCGGGCCGTTCGGCGGCATTCACGGAGGATCCAACGTGATTGCCGTTGGCGTGAAATTCCGGTTCTGACCCGGATTCGGATTCCCTGCATTTCACGTTTCACGACTTCCGTCGCATCAATCAACGGGAAACACCTGTCAGCTTTGTGGAATGTGCATGGATTTCGCGCGAACGCGCTGGAATTTCGGCAGGGACGGAAGTGCAGAAAATCGGCTGAAACCGCTCTGCGGTATAATAATAAAGTTGAACCTGAATTTGATTTGCATCGCGGGAAGTTTTTTGTCATGGATAAAATTGTCGAAGCCGGTCAGTCGCAAAGCAGCGACAGCCATCGTCTCAAACTGCGTAATCTGAAACCCGAAGATTACGAAGACATACGCGAAACCATGCTGATCGTGTATCCGCATCTGGGCGCATGGCCTCGCGATCACTACCTGGCGATGCTGCAGCGCTTTCCGGAAGGCCAGATCGGCATCGAGGACAACGGCCGCGTTGTCGCAGTAGTGTTGTCCCTGATCGTCGACTATGAAGAATTCGGCGATCACCACACCTACAAGCAAATAACCGGCGACGGGACACTCTCCACTCACGACCCCGATGGCGATGTGCTGTACGGCATCGAAGTGTTCGTGCATCCGGACTACCGGGACATGCGGCTCGGCCGTCGCCTGTACGATGCGCGCAAGAATCTCTGCCGTCAGTTGAACCTGCGCGCCGTGGTCTCCGGTGCGCGCATTCCCGGCTACCACGCCCACGCTGACAGAATGGGACCGGATGAATACATAGACCTGGTCAAACGCAAGGAGCTGCGCGATCCGATCCTGAGTTTCCAGTTGGCGAACGATTTCCACGTGCGCCGCATTATCCGCGACTACATTCCAAACGATGCGGAATCCTGTGGCTACGCGGTACTGGTCGAATGGAACAATATCTTCTACCAGTCGAAAAAGCCTTCGGCAGTGAATCCACGCAAATCCACGGTCCGGGTCGGCAGCGTGCAATGGCAGATGCGTTCGGTCAAATCGGTCGACGAACTGTTGCAGCATATTGAGTTCTTCGTGGACGCCCTCGCCGGCTACAAATGCGATTTCGCCCTGTTTCCGGAATTCTTCAACATCGCGCTGATGGGGCTGACGCCGGAGGAATCGCCGGCCGAGTCGATTCGCACACTCGCGCAGTTTACCGAGCCGGTGCGCGATGCGATGCGCAGCCTCGCGCTGTCCTACAACATCAATATTGTTGCCGGCAGCATGCCGGTTTATGAAAACAGCGAACTTTACAATGTTTCCTATCTCATGCGCCGCGACGGCAGCATGGAATCACAGTACAAGCTGCATCCCACCCCGGATGAACGCGCCTACTGGGGTGTACGTGGTGGCGACAGACTGAAAGTGTTCGAGACCGATGCCGGCAGGATCGGGATTCTGGTGTGCTACGACTGCGAGTTTCCGGAACCGGCGCGCGTGCTTGCGGATCAGGGCATGCAGATTCTCATGGTGCCGTTCTGGACCGATACCAAGAACGGTTACCAGCGCGTCAGAAACTGTGCCCAGGCGCGCGCCATCGAGAACGAGTGCTACGTTGCGATTACCGGCAGCTGCGGGAACCTGCCCAAGGTGGAAAACGCCGATATCCAGTATTCGCAATCGGCGGTATTCACGCCGTCCGACTTCGCATTCCCGCACGACGGTGTGGCAGCCGAAAGCACGCCAAACACCGAAATGACGCTGATTGTCGATCTTGATCTCAACAAGCTGAAAGTACTGCACGAACGCGGCGGCGTGCGTAACCTGCGTGACCGGCGCCGCGACCTGTATCGCGTCGAGTGGCTGGGACCGAAGTGACGTATTGATCAGGCAGGCATGGGTTTGTCGTCGGCAAGATAGATGAGCCCGCGGATGTGCCTGTAGATGTACCACACCCAGACGATCAGGAATCCGAGCCAACCGATCATGAAGCCGACCAGCACGAGATAGCTGGCGCCGATCAGTACGCACCACAGAATTGCATACCAGAAGCTGCGGATCATCCAGGCATGATGGCTGTCCATCATTGCACCGTCGTCGCCACGCTTCACGTAGTTGATGATCAGCGCAACGATACTGAGGACGCCGGTAATGGCGCCCAGCAGATGCAGTATGTAGGCGGCGATGGTAAATCCCTGGCCCTGATGAGATGCGCTCATGGTTCGATTCCTCGCACGTGTTTTACCCGGAATGGGCATCCGGGACAGGAAATTCAAGCCGCACGCGGCGATTCTGCCGGCCCTTCTTCTCGATTTTGCTGATGTTGACTGCGCCGATCTCGCCGATGTGCGCCACATGCGTGCCCCCGCACGGCTGCAGATCAATGCCTTCGACGTTCACCAGGCGGATTCGCCCGACGCCGCGCGGTGGTTGCACGGAAAGCGTCTTGACCAGTTCGGGATGCGCGTCCAGTTCCTCGTCGGTGATCCAGCGGAATGAAACCGGTGCGTCGCGCTGAATCAGGGCGTGAAGTTTTTCATTGACCTCGTCGCGGTCGGGCGTTTCCGGCAGATCGAAATCCAGCCGTCCGTAGCCGTCGCCGATTTGTCCTCCGGTAACCGGCGCGACAATGACGGCCGACAACAGGTGCAGGCAGGTGTGCATCCGCATCAGACGATGTCGGCGGGCCCAGTCAATTTCGGCGATCAGCGGCGTGCCGGGTTTGAGCCACGGCGTTGCCTGTTCCGGGATATGCACGATGCTGCCAGGTTGATCGCCTTGGCGGGTATCGGTAATACGCACCTCACGACCGTCGTTCAGCTTCAATACACCGCTGTCGCCGGGCTGACCGCCGCCTTCGGGGTAAAAGACCGTGCGATCGAGCTGGATACCGCGTTCATCCACCGCGATTACCACAGCTGTGCAGTCACGCGCATAGGCGTCGTCGCGAAACAATGCGTCCGTCATGCATCCACTCCGTCAGCGGGCTCGAATCTCAGCGCCAGCGAGTTGATGCAATACCGCAGCCCGGTCGGCGGCGGGCCATCGTTGAAGACATGTCCCAGGTGAGCGTCGCAGCGTGCGCACACCACCTCGATCCGCTGCATGCCGTGGCTCAGGTCTTCGTGCTCTTCGAGACTTGCAACACCGGCGGGCACGGTAAAACTGGGCCAGCCGCAGTGCGATTCGAATTTGGCATCCGAGGTAAACACCGGGTTACCGCAACACACACAACGATAAATCCCTGCGGCATCGTTATGCAGGTATTCACCCGTTCCCGGGCGCTCGGTCGCTTTCTGCCGCGTCACGGCATATTGCTCGGGCGTCAATTCGGCGCGCCAGACGGCGTCGGATTTCTGAATCTTGTTCATGGTGTTACCAGAGGTGTGTAACGGCCGCGTTCACTTGATCTGCCACCCTTCATGAGCACAATCGGTTCCGATTGCCCGTCACGGGCCGGCACCCTTGCAAACCGGGAACCCGTGCAGCATACCCTAATCCATGTTTCCGACCCGGACGCAGCTTCCGGGTTCCGGCATCCGCCTGCGGAAATTGACCGCGCAATCTGGTACCCTATGCGCCGCTTTCGAAGACCCCGTCCCCAATTTATCGATACCGAGGGAGATACCCGATGCGGAGCCGCTCTTTCGCCATCCTGTTTGCCTGCGCCGCGGCCGCAGTGAGCCTCGCTGCCAATGCAGCCGGCGATCCTGCCAAGGGCAAAATCGATGCCGCCCCCTGCCTGGGCTGTCACGGCATCGAGGATTACGTAAACGTTTATCCGACCTATCGTGTGCCGAAACTGGCCGGGCAGCACGCCGATTACATCATCCAGGCGCTCAAGGAATACAAGTCCGGCGACCGGGAACATCCCACCATGCATGCACAGGCGTCCTCGCTTACCGAACAGCAGATGGAAGACATCGCCGCCTATTTCCAGAGCCTGGGCGACCAGGACGGCGGCACGCACTGATCCAACGAATAGGGCATGACCATGAAGAAATACCTCACGATCTGCGCCGTCATCGCCAGTGTGTTCGCCACCCAGGCCGCTCTGGCCGAAGGCAGCATTGAAGCCGGCAAGCAGAAGTCCCAGACCTGCGCCGCGTGCCATGGCGCCAACGGCATCAGCACCTCGAGCCAGTTCCCGATCCTGGCCGGCCAGTATCAGGACTACATCATTCAGGCGCTGCACGAGTACCAGTCGGGACAGCGCAAGAACCCGATCATGGCAGGCATGGCGAAGCCGCTGAGCCAGCAGGACATCGAAGATCTGGCGGCTTATTTCTCGAGTCTGCCGGGGCCGCTGCACATGTTGCCGCGTGGCCGCTGACCACTCCTGACTCGCGCATTGAAACGCCCCGCAATGCGGGGCGTTTTCGTTTGATCCGCTTGAATTGCGCCCGGGGCGTGCTAAAATCCTCGCCGGAATTTGGACACGAAACGGCAAACCCGTCCGAAAGGCGGGGGCGCAAAGTCACCGGTCTAAGGGGTGCAAACCCTATGACGGCGGGATTACCGAATGTGCCACCCCCCTATGTCCGGGCTCCCCCCTTCCGGACAGGCTTTTCGGAACCCCCTTGATCCCGTCGTCGTTTGCACCCCTTTTTTATCTGTGCCATTCCAGCCTTTATTTTGCGCGGCCGTACCGTGAAGTACGCGGCGGGAACCGACCCGTCAGGACTTGCCTGCGGGGGCGGCCTGGCTCGATAACTCCAACGTAACCTTGCCTGTGTTCACTTTCAGGCTGATCGGGTTGCTACCCTTGCCCTGATAATCAATCTGGCTGCCGACGCCCTGCTTGCTGTGATTTCCGGCATCGACACCATCCAGGGTCAGCTGTGTTTCACCGACGTTGGCACTCAAGCCGACTTTGCCGTAATCCGCGCTGTGTGCCTGGGCGTCAATCTTGCCGACATTGACCGTGACATCGAGCGGACCGTGCGGTACGTCCAGCACCACCTTGCCGACATTCATCTGCGCGTCGACGCCGCCGGCGATTCCGGTAACGCTCAGATTGCCGACATTCACATGACTCTTGACCTGCATGGTTGCCGGCACCGCAATGGTCCATTCTTCATTGATGGCGCTGGAATCCGAATCCGGCGGGTATTGCACGCTGAAATCGAGCACCCCGTTGTCGAGTATGTGTGTCAGGCGCGCTTCGCGGATGGCTTGCGGAGCATGGCTATGTGTAAACAGATCCCAGAAGAAGTTGTTGGAAGGCAGCAACCTGACGCTTGCATGCACGCTCGCATCTGAACTGACCGTTACCCTTACCGAACCGGTGTTCGCATGCGTCATCAGCACGCTTGCATTGGCCACCGGCAGCGATGTTTCCAGGGTGCGCGTTTCTTGAGACGGCGAACAGGCTGCTAGCGAGACAACAAGCAGCAGCAATATGACAATGCGCGGCATCGGCGACTCCTGATCCCAGCCAATCGATACTGGATGTGAATAATCCGCCGTTCCGGTACCTGCCGCAACCGGGAGCATCTTCACAAGCCCGGGACAACAAGGGATACTGGGAGTACCGTTGGAGGGAAGGAACCCTGGTACATGGATCAAGCCGCCATCCGACACATCTCCGACACCGCGCTCTGGATCGCGACCTATCGCGCCATGGAAAGCGAGCGTCCCGACGCATTGTTCTATGATCCGTTCGCGCGCCAGCTGGCAGGCGAACGCGGCGAACAGATTGCAGCGGAGCTTGCCAAACACGGCATGCAAAGCTGGCCGCTTGTGGTCCGGACGCAGGTGCTCGATGAACTGATTCTCCAGGCCGTGGAGGAAGACGGTTACGACACCGTGCTGAATCTTGCCGCGGGCCTCGACACACGTCCGTATCGTCTCGCACTGCCAGCCACTTTGCGCTGGGCCGAAGTTGATCTGCCGGACATGATCGAATACAAACGCGAAGCGCTCAAGGACGCGACCTGTTTCTGTCGTCTTGAACGCTGCGCGCTGGACCTGAAAGATTCGGAGGCACGTCGCGCCTTGTTCGCGCGAATCGGTGCCGGCGCCACCAAAATGCTGGTGATCACCGAAGGCCTGCTGCTTTACCTCCACGAAGAAGAGGTAAAGGATCTGGCCTGGGACCTGTACCGCGAGCCGGCCGCGAAACGCTGGCTGACCGATCTTGCGTCGCCGCGCCTGTTACGCTACATGCGCCGCATCCGGCAACAAATGCCCGGTGACGTGGAATTCCGGTTTGCACCGGCCGACCACACCGACTTCTTCCTTTCGCGCAGCTGGCACGCCAAAGCCTTTCATTCGACCTGGGAAGACGCCAAGCGGCTGAACCGCCGTGAGGTGCCGCTTGCGTGGCTATGGGATCTGATGGGCTGGATCATTCCTGGTGCGCGTGAACAGGGGCGCAAGATGAGCGGTATCGTGGTGCTGGAGCGCGGCTGACCCGGTAGCGTCAATGCCGCGCCTGGTTCGCAATGGCATTCAGGTAATCGCTTCCCAGCATCCGCATCTGATTGAGGATCCAGGCCTGACGGCGCACCAAATAGGCCGACGGATCTGTCACATTAAACCGATCCGGTGCCGGCAAGGCCGCCGCCAACAGTGCGGCCTGCTCCGGCGTCAATTGTGCGGGTGTCTCATTGAATAGATGGCGGGCTGCCGCATCTACGCCGAAGACATTGTCATCGAATTGCGCGACGTTCAGGTACATTTCCAGGATTCGCTGTTTCGGCCATTCCAGTTCCATCAGAGCGGTGAAATACGCTTCGATTCCCTTGCGAAAATAACTGCGCCCCGACCATAACCACAGGTTCTTGGCAGTCTGCTGACTGATGGTGCTGGCGCCGCGCACGCGATGGCTGTGCGCATTGTGGTGCAGCGCCTTGTCGATGGCATCCCAGTCGAATCCGTGATGGAACGGAAAATCCTGATCTTCAGATGCCACCACGGCAAGCCGCATTG
This sequence comes from Gammaproteobacteria bacterium, assembly GCA_035701115.1. Lineage (GTDB taxonomy): Bacteria > Pseudomonadota > Gammaproteobacteria > Natronospirales > REEB76 > DASSKW01. Next base: position 13,162 of record DASSOA010000019.1, on the reverse strand, counting down.
CGGGCGCGATGTTGTCGTAGTCTACCCACCGGTAATCGACGTGCGCGTGCGAAGTCCCATGCGCGCGCAGCGTGGCGGAGCGCTGCTGCATGAACGCCGTGGTCGGGGGATTCACGATACCGCGAAAGGCGACGCCCACCGCGGATGCCAGAAACCAGAACCAGGCAAGTGCCAGCAAGCGATGCCACAACCGTGTCAGCAAGGTACCCGATGTAACGTCATTCATGCCGCAATCCGCGCTCCGTCAGCAGGTACATGGCAAAGCTCGGCAGCCAGTGACTGCCCTCGTAGCGTTCTGCGTTGATCGCCGCGGTGCCGGCGTCGGCATGGCGCTGCGCCGCGTTCTGCAACGCACCACGGCGCGGATCGCTCGGATTCAACGATGCAGCAATGCCGTGCAGCATCCAGGCGCGGCTGAGATTGAGCCCATCCAGATGCGCCAGCTTGGGATCGGAAGGGTCGCTGGGCGCAACCGGCAACAACCAGGTTGCATCATCGTTGGCGGGTATCCGCGGCATGAACCGGTCAAGCCATGCAGAGAACTCTGCAACTGAAAGCACCCGCCGCATGAGATCTGCTTCAGCAAGCGCCGGCGACAGAAAATCATGCCCCGACGGTTCATAGGCGAGCGGCGCGTCGCGATCCGCGAAATACAAGCGCCGGGAATGCTCGACAATGGAGGCCAGCGACCCGGTGTCGTGTACCGTTTGCGCCCAATCGAAGACCAGACCGAGTGAAAATGCGCTGTTGGAATGTTCGCCGCCACGGATCGGGTGACTGAGTTTCGGCAGCCAGTCGCGGATGCGCTGCGCGCAAAGTCTCTCCAACGGTCGCAATGCATCCCGCCAGCGCAATGCATCTGCATTGCTCCAGTCGGCCAGTTCCGCGGCAAGTTGCAGCAACCAGGCGAGGCCATACGGCCGCTCGTATGAGGTGCGATTGGGTGCCTCAAAATAGCGGCATTCGCTCGTAATATTAGGCACAGTCAGGTGCCGATCCAGCACGGCGACGATCCCTGCTGCGAACGCCGCGTGCGGGAACCGGCGCAACGCACGCACCAGCGTCCAGTGACTGTGCACCGCAGAATGCCAGTCGTAACTGCCATAGAATGCGGGATGCAATACTCTCGGCGGCAAGGCGTCGGCGTCGCTGTTCAGCATGTGCATGACGTGGTTCGGATATTCCCGCACCACGTTATCCAGCACGATGCGCACCATACGTGCGGCGTCTGTCTCATTGAATGTGAACTTCACTGCGTTACTCACTGTCATACGAAGGTTTGACGAGGCAGCCGGGTTTCTCGGGCTGACATCCGGGACACAACCTGCGATGATGCGCGACCGATCCATTGCCGTGCCCGGTGCCCCTGGCTGATCCAAGGCCCATCAAGGAGTCCCCAATGTCCACTCACTCATCCTCCATCCGCCGCGAAATCGGCCTGGTCGCATTGACCATGACCGGCATCGGCTCGATCATCGGCTCCGGATGGCTGTTCGGCGCCTGGCGCGCCGCAACGCTGGCCGGCCCCGGCGCCGTGTATGCATGGCTGATCGGCGCCGCCATTGTGCTCATTATCGCACTCACTTATGCGGAACTCGGTGCCATGTTTCCCGAGTCGGGCGGCGTGGTGCGCTACGGGCTGTATTCGCATGGCTCGCTGGTCGGGTTTCTGACCGCCTGGGCCAACTGGATTTCGATGGTCACGGTGATTCCGGTCGAAGCCGATGCATCCGTGCAATACACCGCCTCCTGGAATTTTGCCTGGGCGCACGGATTGTATGCCAACGGCGAACTCACCGCGTCCGGACTGGTGTTCGCCGCCATTCTGATGGTGGTGTATTTCCTGCTCAACTTCTGGAGCGTGAAACTGTTCGCGCGCACCAACACCGCGATTACGGTATTCAAACTGATCATCCCCGCTGTCACCGCAATCGCGTTGATTTATGCCGGTTTCAACAGCGCCAATTTCAACATCGGCGTTAACGGCGGCACACACGTGATGAATGTCGCCGCCATTCTCACCGCGGTCGCGACCAGCGGTATCGTATTCAGCTTCAACGGCTTTCAATCGCCGGTGAACCTGGCCGGCGAAGCGCACCACCCCGGCCGCAACGTGCCGATCAGCATCATCGGTTCGATTCTGATCTGCGCAGCGATTTACGTGCTGCTGCAGATTGCATTCATCGGCGGGGTTCCCGCGGGCGATCTGATCAAGGGCTGGGGCACGCTGGACTTCAGTTCGCCGTTCGCGCAACTTGCGCTGGCGGTCAATCTCAACTGGCTCGCGTTGCTGCTCTATACCGATGCGTTCATCAGTCCGAGCGGTACCGGGATCACCTATACGGCCGGCAACGCACGCATGATTTACGCCATTGAAAAGAACGGCACCTTGCCAAAAATCTTCGGCACGGTGCATCCGAAATACGGGATTCCGCGTCCCGCCATGTGGCTGAACCTGATTGTCGGATTCTTTTTCCTGCTGTGGTTCCGCGGCTGGGGATTTGGCGCCGCTGTGATTTCCGTGGCCGTGATTCTGTCCTACCTGGTTGGACCGGTTAGCGTCGCAGTGTTGCGCCGCACCGCGCCGGAACTCCACAGACCGCTGCGCCTGCCATGGCTTACCGTGTTATCCGGCATCGGTTTCGTGTTCGGCACACTTTTGCTGTATTGGGCACGCTGGCCGTTGACAGGCGAAATCATTGCCCTGATGGTGATCGCCCTGCCGATCTGGCTGTATTACGAAGCCAAGGGCGGCTGGCGCGATTTCCGCAGCCACATGAACGGCGCGTGGTGGTTGGTAAGCTACTTCCCGACGATTGCCATCCTGTCCTGGGGTGGCAGCAGCCGGTTTGGCGGCCGCGATTTCATTCCGTTCGGCTGGGACCTGGGTGTCGTGGCTGCCTGTGCGCTGGGATTCTACATCTGGGGCCTGTATTCCGGCTGGCGCACGCCGCACCTGATTGAGGCCGCCGCAGGCAAACAGAGCGAACCGGTTGCGGCCGATTACAAATCCACCAGCTCGACGGAACCCGAAGCAATCGGCTGACCGAGAAACAGGCTGCCGATTCGCGCGAACCGTTCCGGATTGTCGGTCGCAAGATAGCGCGCTTCACCTTCGCCGGTGGAGCGCGCCATTCCCGATTCACGCAGCAGTTTTTCAACTGCTTTGGCGACCACTTCGGCGGAATCCACCAGCCGCAGTTCTTCGCCGGCAACGTGCGCAATCGCCTGTTTGAGCAGCGGGAAATGTGTGCAGCCGAGCACCAGCGTATCGAGCCCGTCGCGCTTCTTTTCATCCAGCAAGGGATGCAGGTACTCGCGCGCCACGGATTCGACCAGGGGGCCCTGCGTCCAGCCTTCTTCTGCGAGCGCGACAAACAGCGAACAGGCCTGGGAAAACACCCGCGCATCGGCGCGACGTGCCTGAATGGCGCGCGCATAAGCGCCTCCGCGCACGGTGCCTTCCGTTGCCAGCACGGCAATGTGTCCGCTTGTGGATGCACGCACGGCCGCCTCCGCACCCGCTTCGACCACGCCGATCACCGGCAACGGCGCAAACTGCTTTTGCAATGCCGGCATCGCGACAGCCGATGCGGTATTGCAGGCGACGACCAGCAGCTTGATGCCCCTTTCCACCAGATGCGCCGCTGCCTGCACCGCGTAACGGCTCACGGTGTCCGCACCCTTGGTGCCATAAGGCAAGCGTGCCGTGTCACCGAGATAGAGCAGATGCTCGTGAGGCAGTCGTTCGCGAATGGCTTTGAGTACCGTCAGCCCGCCAACGCCGGAGTCGAAGATACCGATGGGCCGGTCCGCATTTGCGGCCGGCCCGTGTGATGCGTTCATGTAAAAATCCCGGGAATGCCTGTATCAGCCGTCAGCAACACATTATCGCGCACCTTCAGGTGCGCTGGCATCCTCCGCACGAATATCCGGGTCGTTGATGTGTTCGGCTTTCCACACCATGGCCCGGTGAATCCGGTTCCAGCCGCTCGGGTGATCGAAGAAAATGAATTCCTCAACCGGGCCGGGGTGCATTTTGCGGTATTCGGAAAGCTGCAACGCCGCCTGCGCAAACCCGTCCGGCTCACGTGCCGCGTTCAGTCCGAAGGCATCTGCCTCCGCTTCGCTGCTGCGCGTGATGCTGTTGGTAACCGGCGTCATGAGAAACATGTAGACGGAAAACAGCGCAATCAATAGCGGCAGTCCGGCAACATCGCTGACGTCGCGAATACCCCAGCGCGCACCGAATCGCGCATGCAGCCGGCCGAATCCCCACTGCACCACTGCGAAGCCGACAACGATAATGATCCCGAAAAACACAATGTCCTTGTAGACATGATTCAGGACGTAATGCCCCATCTCGTGACCCATGACGGCCTGGATCTCGGCAGGCGTACTGCGGTTCAGCAGATTGTCGTTCAGGCTGATGCGCGTGGTGCCGAACATGCCGCTGACGTTGGCACTGATGCGTTTACTCTGTTTTGACGCATCGAATTCGTAGACGTTGCTGGCCGGAATGCCATTGGCGCGAGCCATGGAGAGAATCCGCGCCTTGAGCGGACTGTCAGGCAGCGCCTTGTAGGTGTTGAACAAAGGTGCAATGTAAACCGGCGCAATGGTCGCGCTGAAAATGCCGAACACGATCAGTACCACCGAACCCCACAGCCACCAGCTGCGCTGAGCTTTCCGTATCACCGCGTAAACGACAATCAGCGCAAGCGTGCCGAGTATCAAGGCAACCAGCAGTCCCTTGAACTGATCGCCCATCCACTGGCCGAAGTCCTGATTGGACAAACCGTATTGATGCTCACGGAAAAAATCCTGATACAGCGTCAGCGGAAAACCCAGCACCGCGGTCAGGAGTATGTACTGCACCGAGTAGAGCGCCGTCTGCAGCCATTTGTGCCGGGTTATTTTCTCGGCAACATCCCGCATCCGTGCCGACAGCTTCGTGCCCAGCAACAGCCAGGCCACGCCGATACCGTAGAGCAGACTCCACAGAATCAGCCAGTAACCGCCTTCGAAATAGGCATCGGAACGCGCTTTCGCGGCCGGGGAAAGTTCCGCCATATACGCCGCAGTTGCCTTTTCTGGATCAAATGATGTCGCGGACTGCGCCGAAGCGGCTGCGGGAACTTCCGCGCTGACGGCAGGGACGGCCGTAGGAGCCGCCGCGAGTGATGCGGTAAACCAGCCAATCACGACTAACGCTATAATCAGGCGCTTCATTCCGGGATCTCCTTACACGCGCTGGACACATTCGCGAAAGTATAGGTGGGAATTCCCGGGCTGCCACTCCGCTTCGGCGTAACAGGACAGAATCCGGCGCAGCGGGAGCATCGGCGCCACGCCCATAGAAGCGTGTTGCGAACACAAAAGGAAATTGCAGGACATGAATCCGGCCTATCGCCTTCTATTGCTCAGCAGCTCGCGTACCGCAGGTTCCGGATTCCTGGAACATGCGCGGAACGATATCCGGCAGTTTCTCGACGGTCGCGTCCGGCGTGCGGTATTTCTGCCCTATGCCGCAGTCAGTGTGTCCTATGATGATTATCTCGAGCGCGTGCGGCCGTGGTTCGCGCAATTCGATTGCGCTGTGAGCGGTCTGCACCGTGCGGCCGACATCGCACAAGCGCTTTCAGATGCGGATCTGATTGTTGTCGGTGGCGGCAATACATTCCGTCTGTTGCACGAGTTGTACCGGTATGAACTGCTTGACCGGATACGCGAGCGGCTTGCGGGCGGCGCCAGTTATCTCGGCTGGAGCGCCGGGTCCAATGTGGCTTGCCCAAGCATTCGCACCACCAACGACATGCCGATCATCTGGCCGCCGCTCTGCGATGCACTTCATCTGGTGCCGTTCCAGATCAACCCGCATTACACCGACCAGCATCCGCCCGGGCACCAGGGCGAGACCCGCGCCGAACGCATTGCGGAATTCACGACGCTCAATCCCGGCATGCTGGTGGTGGGCCTGCGGGAAGGCAGCGCACTGCGCGTCGAGAACGGCAAGGTCCATCTGCTCGGCCCGCATGCCGCCCGCATTGCGCGTGGCGCGAACAGTTGGGATGTGGCGCCCGGCGACTGCATTGAAACCGGCTTGCGGCCGGATGACGAAAAACAGTGAACGGGTTAAAGTTGCACCGGTAATCGGAGAAAGCCTATGCGTCTGTCATCCGTCTTGCTTGGTGTTGTGATGCTGCTGGCCGGGTGTGCCAGCAACCCATACGCCGCACCGGCGGATGTCGCGGCGCCGCCGCCTGGCGTGCAGCAATTGCCGTCCGGACTGGCCTATCAGATCCTGCGCCCCGGTACCGGCACCGAGCATCCGACTCCCGATTCCGTCGTCGTCGTCAACTACACCGGTTGGACGACCGACGGCCGGATGTTCGACAGTTCACTCACCAGCGGTGAACCCGCCGAGTTCCCGTTGAACAAGCTGATCAAGGGCTGGCAACAGGGTCTGCCGCTGATGGTTGCCGGCGAGAAAATGCGTTTCTGGATTCCGGCGGACCTTGCCTACGGCAGTCATCCGACCAAGCCGGGTGCGCCTGCCGGCATGCTGGTGTTCGACGTCGAACTGCTGCAAATCAGACACCAGCGCAGCGCCACGCCCTGAGCAGCGAAATCACCCGCTTCCGGGCCCATGGCGGCATCGCCATAGCGGCAGGCAGACGATAATTTTTCATATTTCCAGTTGCACGCGCTGCAATGTGCATTCGCGCCGGTACGGTACACTAGGCTCGCGACTGGTCCGATCGTGTTTCTCGACTCCTGGAGATTCTGGTATGCGCACTTGGAGACCGACTATCGTGGCGATTGCACTCGCAGCTAGTGGCTGCACATGGGTGTCGGTCAGTCCACAGGCACAGAAAGCCGGCGTGGTGGCGCTCAGTCTGGAGCGCGTGGCAAGTTGCAGGCAACTGAGCCAGATCCAGGTTTCGGTCGCCGACAATGTGGGTGTGCTTCAGCGCATGCCGTCGGACGTCGAACACGATCTCACCAATCTTGCGATCAATGAGGCGGCAAAGAGCGGTGGCGACACGGTTGCAGCGCTGTCGCCTGCCAAGGATGGTCAGCAGACGTTTGGAATCTACAAATGCCTGAACGGCAGCGGCTCCCAATCAGCGGCATCGCCCATACCTGCCGCATCCACGAGCGCCAACACCGCCAAAACCACGCCGTATCGCCCGCCGCTTGATTAATCCGCAGACAGGGCGTGCTCAAGCGGCGCCAGAAATTCCCGGTAGCGTTGCCAGCGTCCGACGGAACCTGCATAGATCGGCTGTCTCACTTGCGCGAGACTCGCGGTTTTGACCGCGCGGCGGGTTTGACTGAAATTCAGACATACCTCGTTCCAGGGCAGTCCGCAGAATTCCAGCAGCCGCCGCACCTGAGTCTCGGTGTCCGCGATTACTTCTTCGTAACGCATCTCAAGCATGCGCCCCTGCGGCAGCACCGCGTTCCAGTGCCGCATGAGTTCCTGATAAAGCCGGTAGAACCGGCCAAGTTCGCCGAGTTCATAGCTGAAGGCGTGTCCGGTCGTAAACAGTTTTGAAAAGCACGATACGCAGGTATCAAGCGGCTCGCGCGTGCAGTGAATGATGCGCGCATTGGAAAACGCAAGATGGATTACGCCGACCAGCGCCATGTTGCCCGGCAACTTGTCGGTAACGCGCGCCGCTCCGGGCGCAAGCTCGGCGAGCGCCTTCACATACCGATCGCCGATGCGCGTGAATGCGGCGCCGCCGAGTTGTGCGAGTCGCGCCGGTAATTCCTGATCGTCCTCCACACCGCCGCATTCGAGATGAAGACAGCGTCTCAGCAACTGCAGTTCGCCGGCACCATGCACCTGCGGATGACTCGCCAGTATCTGCTCGACGAGCGTGGTACCGGAACGTGACATGCCGACAATGAAAATCGGCATGTCGCTGGCGGTACCGGCAGCGGAGCGATTTTCGAAAAACGCGCGATCGAAGCTGCCGATGAAGTCGTGAAAGAAGCGCACCTGGCGTGTTTCGTCGTAGTCGAGTGACATTCGTTTCAGGCGATTGCCTTCCAGAAAATGCTCGAATGCCCGCGCGTAATCCCCGGCATCGTCGTGCACCTTGCCGAGCACGAAATGCAGCATGCTTGCTTCCGGCTCCGGCAGTTCCCTGATTGTTTCCGCGAGCGTCTGCAAGGCACCGTACAATGCCGGGTCGCGATCAATGCGGCTGATGCTGGCAAGATTGTGCCAGGCACTCACATAGGCCGGCCGCAGCCGCAGCGCCTCACGATAATGCTGTTCGGCCGCCGCAAAATCCCCGAGGTCGCCCAGTGCGATTCCCAGACTGTTGTGCGCTTCAACAAGGTCCGGCCGCAGTGCGAGTGCATCCTTGAAACAACGTACCGATTCTTCAGCAGCCCCTGCATCGCGCAGCGCAAGTCCGAGCCTGTGAAGCTGTTCGGCATTGCCGGCGGCGAGAGCCCGGATTTCCCGATAGCTGGTCAGCGCCTCGGAATAGCGGGTCAACTCGATCAGTGCCGCCGCGTAACCCATGCGGGCGTCAAAGTGACGGGGCTCAAGTTCAATGGCGCGTCGGCAGGCCGCCAGTGCGTCGTGATGGCGATTACGCGCCGCGAGCGACATGGCGAGCCCGACAAATGCGTCGACATAGTCAGGCCGGAGCGCGATCGCTTCACGGTAACGTTTTTCGGCATCGGCATGGCGTCCCTGTTCCCGGAACACGCCGGCCAGATTGTGGCGATACAGCGGACTGCCCGGCCCTAATGCGATGGAACGTTCCAGCAACCCGACCGCAGCCTGCGGATGACCCGTCTGATGTGCCAGCAGGCCGAGAAAATGTGTGGCGTCGGAATGTTCCGGCATGACGTGCAGAATTTCGCGATAACGCGCTTCCGCGGCTGCGAAATCACCATGCTGTTGTGCCTCGACCGCCTGCTGCATGAGCGGTTGCAGTCGCTGCGCGAGTGCGTCAGATGTCATAACCAAGCCACTCACACCAGGGTTGCAGTGCTTCGAGATACGGTTCCAGATGGCGGCGATAGCGGTGCCAGCGTCCGCACGCATCGTAATACAGCGGGCGCGAGATTTGCGCATAGCTTGCGGTGTGCACCGGATCGCGCGCCACCGCGTGATTAACATGATCGAGCAGGCGTGACGACCATGCCAGACCGATGAATTCCGCCACCCTGCGCAACTCCGCTTCAGGATCGGCAAGCAGATTCTCGTAACGCACCTGCTGCCGGTTGAGGTCAAGTACCTCGGTGTAGGTTTTCCAAAGCGACATGACGCTGCAATACAACCGGACCGTGGTTTCGATCGTGGTGAAATGTGAAGTCCCTGCATTCAACTCGAAATTGGTCATGAAGCACGACCACGCGACATCGCAGGGATGTCGCGTGACAAACACAATCGGCGAGCCGAAAAACAGCCGTGCAATCAGGCCGGCATGTACGGTGTGAAACGGCGATTTGTCAAGCAGCAAGCCGGCGGATGTTCCCGCATCGCCCGCAGCTTCCAGATAGGTTTGGATCAGCATGGCTTGATGTTCCGGCGTCACGTTTGCCAGACCTTCGGGATAGCCGCCAAAAGACTGCTTCAGCCTGTCCAGAACACGCTGCAGTGCCGGGCGTTCCTCCAGAACAGTGACTTGCGGATGTGCACCGAGCATGGTGTCGAGCAGCGTGGTGCCGCTGCGCGGAAACCCGATCATGAACGCGATCTGCGGAGCGGGCCGCGTTACCGGCAGCTCGCGCCAGGTGGACACCCAGTGCGCCGTGAATTGCCGTTGCAGCCGGACGATCAGATCCAGAAAGTTATCTGCCTCCTCGACCATCCCCGGGCTTGAAGCCCGTGCCAGCCGATTGCCGCGCTGCGCATGATGCACCGCCGCGTCGCTCTCCTGCATCGCGTCGGCACATAACGCGAGTTCGTACGCCACGTCCTTCTGCAATGTGTCCGTGCCCGACTCCGCCAGCGACGCCAGCGTGCTGCGCGCCGCAACATAATCTTGCCGGCGTCGCTGACAGCGTCCCAGCACCAGACGCAGGGTCAACGCATCCGGTCTGACATCAAGTCCTTTGCGGGCAAGTCTCTCGGCGGTTTCAAGCTGGTTAGTCTGTTCACACAACAACGCCAGATTGGCCAGTGCGCCGGGATGAGTGTCGCTGTGCAACAGCGCCTGCTCGAAACAGTGACGCGCCGCGCCCACGTCGCCGCGCTGCCAGAGAATGCCTCCCAGGTTATCGAGCAGGTCCGGCGCGTCGGGCTGCGATGCCAGCGCGCGACGCGCGGTCGCTTCCGCTTCAGACAAGCGCCCGAGGTTTCGCAATGCAATGGCCAGTACATGAAGGGTGTCGGGATTATCCGGCTCCAGCTGCAGGCTCTGGTCGAGCACACCGGTGGCCGCCTCACTGCGCCCCGCAAAAACCAGCAGGCGGCCCCAGGTGGCATGAAATGCGGGCTGCTGCGGTTCCAGACGCGCGGCGCGCTCCACATACCGGAGACCCTCTTCAAGCTTGCCTTCATTGGCCAGCACCAGGCCGAGCATATGCAGTGCCGGCGCATGATCCGGATTGCCGGACAACGCCACCCTGCATTGTTCTGCTGCCTCGACCAGTCGTCCCAGCGCAAACAGCCGGGCAGCGTGATCGAATGCCTGCTGGTGCATCGCTTCAGTCACCGTTTTGTGCCCACGCTAAGAGTGCGCAGGTCATGGTTAGAATTCCGATTTTCGGGACTGGCTGTCGATATTCCCAAATTCCTGTGTGTATGTCCCGGATTGCAGCAGGCAAGTTGCGTTATGTGATATTGCATGGTGTTGCCCGATTGCGACACGCTCAGGGATCAAATCTTAAGCTATATTTAAGCCACCGTCGGGATACCGGTAACGTAAAGGGTTAGCGCGTTACAAGCTTCAGGAAGCGATGAGTGTTTTTCTGCAACACGATCCTGCAGCGGACCCGTAGGCACAGACACCCAAATAACAACTCGCACTGCATGTGGAGGAGCCACAATGTCCAATCGCAACCTGTTGAGACACGCCATTCGGGCGACACTGGCCTGCGGGATGGCAACATCCCTGTTCGCCGGGCCTGCCGCCGTTGCCCAGGACCAGGATCAAAACGCCACGTCAACAACCGAACTGAAACGGGTTGAGGTAACGGGCAGCAAGATCAAGCGGACTTCCATCGAACAGGCTCAGCCTGTGGTGGTGATCAATCAGCAGATGATCAAGGAAACCGGTCTGACGACGATTGGTCAGGTGCTGCAGAAACTGACTTCATCGGGTGCGGCACTCAACACGCTGGCCAACGACGGTGGTAACTTCACGTTTACCGGCGGCGGTCAGACCAACATGGACCTGCGCAACCTCGGTGCCGGCCGCGTGCTGGTGCTGGTCAATGGCAAGCGCTGGGCTACCTCGCTGGACGGCACGGTGGACCTCAATACCGTTCCGAGCTCGATCATCGACCATATCGAAGTCCTGCAGGACGGTGCGTCCGCAATCTACGGTTCCGATGCCATATCGGGCGTGGTGAACATCATCACGATCAAGAATTATTCGGGTGAAGAAGCCAGCGCCTACAGCGGCATCTACAACGGCGATGGCCACTGGGACGGCAAAACCCAGAGCTACGACTTCACCATGGGCACCGGCAACGACCACAGCAATCTCGTGTTCAACATGTCGTACACCAATCAGGACGGCATCTCCTCGACTCACCGCGACATTTCCAAGGAACCCACTTACGGAACGGGCATGACACGCGGCAGTTCCGCCACGCCGCAGGGCCGGTTTGTGTTCATCCCGCCGACCAGCAGCACCCCAACGGATCCCAACAACGCACCCGCTGCCTCGACGGGGTTCACGTCAACACAATGTCCGACCACGAACTTTGGATCGGCGGCCAGCCCCAACTACGAGCCGCTCTGTGACCTGACGCTGATTCCGGGACAACCGGGCACGGCGGCCAACCAGTACAAACCATTCACGCAGCAGGATCGCTTCAATTATGCAGCGTACAACTATGTGCTGACGCCGGAAGAACGGTTCAGCGGTTATCTGGCCGGGCATTCCGATCTCGCCGACAATGTCACGTTTACTGCGGACATGCTCTACAGTCACCGCGATTCCACCCAGCAGGCAGCGCCCACGCCGCTGTTTTTCGCCTCGACCAGTATCGTCGCGGACATTCCCGCCAACCAGAAGTACAACCCGTTCGGCTTCGATCTCAATACCAACGCGAACCTCGGGCCGGGCTGGCTGGGTCTGCTCGGACGCCGCATGATCGAAGACGGTCCGCGTATCTATCAGGAAAGTGAAAATACCTTCCGCTTCAGCGGCGGCTTCAACGGCTACTTCAACGCCGGCGGTTCGGAATGGGATTGGGACGCGGGTTACATCTTCACCAAGGATTCGGAAATCGACACCAACCTCGGCAGCCTCGACGTCAGTCACCTGCGGCTTGCCATGGGTGATCCGGCGGCCTGCGCAGCCGTGCCGGGTTGCGTGCCAATCAACTTCTTCGGCGGTCAGACCTCGTCCATCACCCCGGCACAGTTGTCTTACAGCGCGTACACGCAGCAGAACCAGTTCGTGAACAACCAGCGCATCTACAATGCCGACATTTCAAACAGTTCGCTCGCGGAACTGCCGGCGGGGCCACTCGGTTTCGCGGCCGGCTTCCAGTATCTGGAACACGATGGCGCATTCATTCCCGATTCGGTTGCGCAGCACGGTTACGACAGCTTCAACCCGAAAGTCGCGGTACCGCCGACTTCAGGCCGTCTGAGCGAGAAATCGGTCTATGCGGAATTTGATATTCCGATTATCAAGGCGTTGGATCTCGACGTAGCATCGCGCCACACCAAGTACGACCTGTTCGGCAGCAACACGGCGAGCCGCGCGGGTCTGAAATGGAAACCGACCGACAGCTGGCTGTTCCGCGGAACCTGGTCGCAGGGTTTCCGGGCGCCCACGATCAACGATCTGTACGCGGGGCCGACCCTGCTGTCATCGGTGGTCAGCGATCCGTGCAGCAGTTACACCACCACCGGCGTATCGGCAGCGGTCCAGCAGCGTTGCGCGAACGGCATCGGCGGCGTGGGACCGGTACCGGTTTCGTATACGCAATCGAATTCGCAGATCAA
>DASSOA010000018.1:0-5850 GCA_035701115.1 Gammaproteobacteria bacterium | reverse complement strand
GCCGCGACCAGCGACGCGAACACCACCAGATTTTCCACCGCATTGGAATGCGCGCGTTGTGCGCGTTGCGCCCAGGCATGCTGTGGTTTGTCGGTGTCTTCGGGGTTTTTCATGGTACCCATCAGGCCACGGACCGCGATGCGATCCAGGATATACGGTATGAAAAGCAGGCCCGTCATGATGGCCGTGGCGGCCAGCCAGCAAACTTCAGGTTTCATGTACAGACTCCTTGGTGAGTTGGATTGGAAACCATTCGTCGCTCCAGAGTATAGCTGCCCTGATGCCGAACGTTGGCAACGGGTCGCACGACAGCTATTCCGGGTCCCGGGACGTCTCCGGCCACTCCTGCGGAACCTTCCTCAGGTCCTTGAGCGAATAACCGAGTGCCTTGACGCGTGCCACCAGCGCGTCGTAATCCGCCTGCGGCACGGACGGCGTGCGCGCCATGATCCAGGTGTAATCACGGGCGTCGCGGGCCACGATCACTTCGCTGTAATCGTCCTTCAGATACGCGACGATGTATTGCGCCCGGAACGGCCAGAATACCTGTACGCCCCAGACCGCGTTATGGGTACCGGCCTTGATGTAGCCGGTGGAGTGAATGGTTTTGAGTTTGCCGTCGAAGGCGCCCTGACGGAATCGGAATGAGGTTGCAACGTCGCCGTCCTTGTCCAGGGTATAGGTTTCGACCGCATTATAGGCATGCTTCTCGAAACTGGTCGGGATCGAGGCGATCACGTACCACTTGCCCATGTAGCGGGAAATATCGACATTGGCCACGGGTTTGATCGGCGGCAGATTGCTCGCGCAACCCGTGGAAGCCGCCGCAACAATGCCGGCGGTAATGAGTGCTTTCAAGGTTTGCATGATATGTCCTCGTTTCGGTATTGGATTGTCAGGGACGAACGAAGCGGTAATGCGCGACCAGCCATTCCTGGCCGTCGGCATAACCGAACAGTTCGGCACAGGCCATCCAGAACATGCGCCAGCGCTGGAACCACAAGGCAGCGTGATCGCCATAGGCCGTTGTCAGAATCCGCATCACGGCATCACGCCGCGCGTCCTGGTTGGCCAGCCAGTGATTGGCGCTGCGCTGGTAGTGCGTGCCGTCCACCAGCCAACGCTGTTCGATTTGCAGATGACGCTGGAACCAGAGCAGGGTGTCGGTCGAAGGCATCAATCCGCCGGTAAAGAAGTGTCGCCCCATCCAGTTGTCCTCGCCGGTGGTCTCGAACGGATACATCAGGGTGCGATGCGCGAAGATGTGTACGAACAGTTTTCCGCCGGGACGCAACCAGCCGGCGATGCGGGACAGCAGAGTTTCGTAATTGCGCATGTGCTCGAACATTTCGATTGACACACATCGGTCAAACTGGGCGGGTTCCAGCTCGAGCTGATTCACGTCACGGGTCAGAATGCGGACATTGTCAAGGCCGCGCTCGCGGCAACGTGCTTCGATGAATTCACGTTGCTGATGCGAATTGGATACGGCCGTGATGTGCGCATTGGGATAATGTTCTGCCATCCAGAGCGTGAGCGACCCCCAGCCGCAACCGAGTTCGAGAATTTCCTGGCCATCGTTCAGTTCGGCGCGCTCACCGTAGAGTTCGAGCATGGCCGCCTCGGCTTCGTCCAGCGTTTCATCGCCGCGCGGGTAATAGCAACCCGAATACTTCAGATGCTTGCCGAGACAGAGCCGGAAAAATTCCGGCGGCAATTCGTAATGCTGGGCATTGGCGGCATCAACGTGAATCGCCACGGGACTGCGGCGCAGCATCTCGATGCGCCGCGCGAAACGGGCGGCCTGCGCGGCAAGACCATCGGCACGCTCCTCGTGCAGACGCTGTGCGCACAGACGCCGGATACCAAGCCGCAACAAGCGGTCAGGTATCAGTCCGCGTTCGGCCAGACCCAGCAGACCCGGAGCGGGCCGGTCCGAATCCAGTTCGCGCCGGTCGAGGACGGTACTGTTCATGCTTCAACTCCTGGTAACGGATGAGGATTTCGGAAACCACGGGAACAGCATGGGGGTGCTGCGCTGATAGTCGCGGTAATCGTCGCCGCGGCTGCGCAGGGCCTGTGCTTCGGTAAAGGGAATACCGCTGATCCAGCGCAGGAACACGTACATCACCACCGGACCGGCTGCCGCGAGCCAGAACCACGGCGAGCCGACCGCGAGGCAGAGATAGCTGAACCAGTGCAACCATTCAAAGAAATAATTCGGATGCCGCGAATATCGCCACCAGCCATCGCGACAGGTGCGACCGCTATTGGCGGGGTTGGCGCGGAAGCGCGCCAATTGCCGGTCGGCGATCGCTTCGCAAGTGACACTGGCGAGCCAGATAACAACGCCCGCTATCAACCAGCCTGAATGCGTGACCGGATTGCGCGATACGGCCAGGAACGGCAGCGCAAACAGAATGATCAATGCCGCCTGGAACTGAAAGAACAGGAAAAATTTGAATTGATTGCCCTGCCAGTGGGCGCGCAGGTACTGATAGCGCCCGTCTTCCGCGTCATGGCGGGTGCGGCGCCACAAATGCAACGCCAGGCGGGCACCCCAGAGTCCGCCGAGCACCGCCACCGACACCCGGGGCCAGAACGCGCCCGTACCGGTTATCGCCAGCCACACTGCCGCGCCACCGAGGCCCGCGGCCCACAACGCATCGACGATTCCGGCATTGTGATGGAGTTGCTGCCATCGCCAGCCGAGCGTCATCATTGCGATCGTGAACAACCAGAGGATAAACAATGCCCACATGGCATTCATGACACCGGTCTCCGCAACTGGATGAAATCAGCACTTTCTGCCCGGCTGCCGCGCTTCGCGAGGTGCGCGAGCAGCGGTGTTGCCAGTCCCCAACCGACGGCGAGCCACAACAGATCGAGCCATAACGGATCTGAAAAACTCACAACCCGCCAGCCGCGTGCGGCGCCCAGATAAGCCAGTGGTCCGCCGATGGCGCCAAGCAATGTGGCGAGCAATAACCGCGTTTGCAGGTATTGCAGTGATTGCGTGAAGGTCAATGCAAAACTGACCCAAAGCGCCAGGATCCAGAGCGGCGGCAGCATGCTGAGCGGCGACATTGCCCGGTAGTGAAGCAGCCCGGCATTCAGTAATGTGCCATCCAGCGCGCAACCCGCGACGAGCGCGGTGCAGATCAGCAGCAGATCGGCCCGGCGTTGCCGCGAGATGCTGAACTGCCAGATCACGTACAGCAACATGGCCGACAGAGCCGGCCATACCAGACCGCGTCCGGCGCCGATCACGGCGCTGAACCAGACCAACTGGTAGCCGATCAAACTGATCCAGAAATTCATGTCTGCAATTCCGGCAACCAAGCCGGGCGGCGATTACCCGGTTTGGCCAGCAGCAGGTGCGAGACGCCAATCGAACGTTCGCGGAATCCGCCTTCGCAATAGGCCAGATAGAACTCCCACATCCGGATGAACCGTTCATCAAAACCCAGCGCACGCACCTGCGGCAGGTGCGCGAGGAAACGTTCGCGCCAGGCGCGCAGCGTCAGTGCGTACGACTGGCCGAAATCCTCGAGATGTGTCAACGCCAGATCGCTGGCACGGGTCTTGGCCGCCAGCAGCGCGTTGAGGGAAGGAATGAAACTGCCTGGAAACACATGGCGCTTGATGAAATCGACCGATTTGAGCGCCTGTTGGTAGCGGTGATCTTCGATGGTGATGGCCTGCAGCAGGCCGAGGCCGTCAGGTTTCAGCAGGCGGCCGAGTTGCGCGAAATAATTGTCGAGAAATTCGGCGCCGATGGCCTCGACCATTTCGATCGAAACCAGCTTGTCGTATTGACCGTGCAGATCGCGATAGTCTTCCAGCAGCAATGTGACCTTGTCAGACAGCCCGGCAGCGGCGACGCGCTCACTCGCCAGTCGGTGCTGTTCACGTGAAATCGTGGTGGTGGTGACGTGACAGCCGTAATGCTGCGCCGCATACACGGCGAAACCGCCCCAGCCGGTGCCGATCTCGATCACATGATCGGACGGCTTCAGATCCAGTTTGCGGCAGATGCGTTCGAGTTTGCGGGTGGAAGCGGTCTCCAGTGTGTCGGTTTCGCTACTCCAGATCGCAGAGGAATACATCAGGTCCGGCGACAGGAACAGCTTGAAGAATTCGTTGCCGAGATCGTAGTGCGCGGCGATATTGCGGCGGCTGCCGGCGCGCGTATTGCGGCGCAGTGCGTGCAGTGCGCGCATCGCCAGGCCACCGAGGCGTGCCCAGCCGCTTTCCATGCCGTCGAGAACATCGCGGTTGCGCACCAGCAGTTGCACCAGGCCGACCAGATTGTCGCACTCCCAGTGTCCGTCCATGTACGCTTCGCCGGCGCCGACGCTGCCATTGGCGGCGAGCGCGTGATAGAACACCGGGTTGACTACCCGCACGTGGATATGCAGGTCCGTGGCCTCTGCGGCATCGCCGAATTCGACCCTTCCGCAGACATCGTCGAGTAACAGATGACCGTGACGTACCGGTTCGAGCTGCGCGAGCAGACGCTGACGCAGAAAGCGATCGAAGCTGCCGAAACCGGCCATGCCGATTTGTGCGGTATTGGCGATATCGTTCATGTGGAACCTCTGCGCAAGGCGTTTTTACTCAACGTGGGGTGGTCGTAAACCGGGTTGCCCTTCAGCCAGAGTCGGAGCGCCTGCCAGTGGATCACGCCGACAACCTGCAGCGTCATCATCGGGTAGCGCCACAACACGCGAGCCAGCGATGCGCTCGTCAGCGGCCGACGCTCGAGTTTCAGCGTGGCATCGAAATCGCGCTGGCCGTCACGCAGCACGTTCATGTGCACGTGCAAGTCATCACCGGGTGCGGTAAATCGCCAGTCGTACTGGCGTGCCAGCGGCATGAAGGGGGAAACGTGAAAGGTCTTCTGGAAATTCCAGTGCCAGGCGCGACCGTGACAAGCGGCATCGGCTACCGGCAATACGTAGGCATGGCGTTCGCGCCACGGGATGTTGGTGATCTCGGCAACGATGTATTCCAGCATCGCGCCATCGGCTGCGTAACAGTAATAGAAATTCACGGGATTGAAGCTGTAGCCGAAATAGCGCAGGTGCGTGAGCAGGCGGATCGGGCCGCCGGGTCGGGTGCCGGTCGCCTCTTCGACTTTCTGACGTACCGCCTCCGCGAGCGGCAGGTTTTCCGGTCCGAGATAGTCGCTGCGGCGAAATTCCGCCAGATTGCGGCGGTTCACCGACCAGAACCAGCGGCACGCAAATAAGGAATCGATTTCGTCCAGGTCAAGATACAGTTGCGCGACCCGGTACTCGAATGCGTGAGCATGAGGTGCGAAGCGGCGGTGTCGCACTGTGCCTTCGTAAACGGCGCTGGCCAGTGTGTTCATGCCGCGCGCGCCTCAACATCGGGCCAGGACACGCCCAGCCGTGATGCTACCTCGACGGCACTGCGCATGCCGTCCTCGTGAAATCCCCAACCCCCGTAGGCACCGGCGAACCAGGTACGGTTCCGGCCCTGGATTTCCGCTTTGCGCGCTTGCGCGGCAACCGAGGCGCGGGTGTGGACGGGGTGGTCATAACGCATGCGGCGCAGAATTTTTACCGGATCAATGTCCCGTGTACGGTTCAACGTCACCACGAACGGTTCGGGCGAATCGAGTGTCTGCAACAGGTTCATGCAATAACTGACGGTGCAGGGCGTATCCGGCTCGTGCGGGATGTAGGCGTTCCAGGCAGCCCAGGCTTTGCGCCGGCGCGGCAGCAGGCCGGCATCTGTGTGCAGTACCACGTCGTTTTCCTGATAAGGAATCGCGCCCAGGATTTCGCGTTCGCGCTCATTGGCATCGCTCAATAACGCCAG
>DASSOA010000017.1:0-4532 GCA_035701115.1 Gammaproteobacteria bacterium | reverse complement strand
GCCGAATGTTCGCGCCGGTATTCGAGGAAGCCGCGCGCACGCTGGAACCGAACTACCGGCTTGTCAAACTCGATACCGACGCCAATCCGCAGACCGCCGCACGACTTGGCATCCGCAGCATTCCCACCCTGATTGCATTCCACCAAGGCAAGGAACGCAACCGGATTTCCGGTGCCATGCCGCTCAACCAGTTTCTGCAATGGGTCAGGCAGCAGGCCGCCTGAGCGGAAAGTTGCAACCTGTCAGTGGTCCGGTTTGCGAGGCTTGAACAGGTCTTCAAGTGAGGATCGCGTTGCGTCGCGATCGGCTGGCGGCTCTGCATCGCCAAACAGTGCGTCAAGTTGTGTGCGCGCCGCCTGCTGGGCGCTGCGATTTTCAGGGACGAATGCATCCGGTGCCGGCCGCAAGAATTCACAGAAATTCGCCCGCAATTTTTCCTGCACGTGTTCGGCGCGGTCATCACGGCAACCCTGACGCAATCCGGGATCGTGAAACACGCACATCCGGCACACATGCAGTTCTGCGTGGCACGCCAGACATTCCGACAAACGCGACAACGGCATCGGCACGTCGTGTAACGACGCACCGCATTTCCAGCAGACAAGTTTCCCGGGAATTGCCGGCATCGGATTGTGCCGTTATTCAGTTCGCATCGCGCGTGGCGTCGCGCACTTCGAACCTGCACGCAGGCACCATGGAAACCGGCCGCAACTGGTATTCATGGCCTGCGATGAAGTTACCGCGGTAATTCACGCTCTGTTTCGGAATCTGCAGATTGCCCATCAACAGACTGCAGCGTACTTCAATCTCGCCGTTGCCCGCCGGCAAGGTGATTCGGGGCGGACAGTACGTCGGCGTACACACACCGTGTCCATTCACGTGCGTGATATCCATGCGATAGCCCTGTCCGGGAGGCGCAGCCAATTTCCACAGCGCGGTACTGGCGACATAAACGGCCGCCAGCCGATCACTGGCAAGTTGTGCGGTTGTCATGGCCGGCCCGGCCACGCAGGCCACGGTCAACATCACCAGCAGAAGCATGCCGCCGTTTCTGCCAATCCGCATCATGAGTGCGCGCACCGGAACCGGCCATCATGCCCAGGCCGCGTTGGAGTCGGTCGGCGCATGATAGTAATCGCTTTCTTCCGAAAACTGCTGAATCAGCTGCTTGAGCGCGGCCTGGCGCAGTTCCATGGTTGACACCGGCGCGCAATCCTCACACATGGGATCGTCGCACGGTTGGCGCGAATACAGCCAGTAATGCACTGCTCCCGCGAGCAGGCCGTCGGCGATGTCCCAGATATCGGCGTCGGGATTTTCCTCGGCAAGCCGGTTGGCAAGTTCCACCGTCTGACGGGCTGCGCTGTCGAAATTCATCTCATTGTCAGTCATGACACGTTCCTCCGGAAGCGTTGTCGCGTCGAATCGGAAACCGGATTCCGGCCGCGACGCGCAGGCCCCGTTGACACACATTTACCCGAACGCACGTCGCGGGCACCTGCAAACCGTGTACCGACCTGTCACGTTGGACTCACGGCGATCACAATAGTTTAACAGACCGCTCCAGCCGCTCCGGCATTGCCGGCCGGCCGCGCCCGGCCGCTGTTTCGACGGGACAAATGCTCGGCCGGTGCGGGGTCATGCCTGTCGCCCCCGTCGTGCATGCCGAACCGACCTGCTACCATACAAGCCCGAGCCGCAATTCACAGGGGCCGCATCATGGCAGACCAGCGCAACGAAACGAAGTTTGAATTCGACCTCAATAATCTGTACCGCGAAGACGTCTTCACGGATCAGAGGGTCGGCACCCTGCGGCAGCTTTCTCCGGTCAGGCAGGACGGTTCAGCCGACGCCGGCCGCAGCGTACTCTACATTGGAGAAACCAGTCTGCTGACGCCGGCGGGCACCCTGCCCGTCAACTTCAGGATCGAAGCCGCCACACTGAGCGAGGCATTCGAGAAATTCACGGCGGCGGCCAATCAGGGGATACAGGAAACCATGGAACAGCTGCGCGAATTGCGCCGTCAGGCTGCCTCTTCGATCGTAGTGCCGGACATGAGCAAAGGCGGAGGCGGACTTGGCGGACTTGGCGGGGGCGGCAAAATCCAGATTCCCTGAATGGGACACCTGATGCGAGCGCGAGCCGACGGAGAAATCTGACATGCTGGTCAATTGCGTCGTTTATCAGGAAGGCAAGAAACTCAAGGATATTCCGCAGCAGGACATCAGCAATTGGGTAAGTCAACCTGACTGTTTCGTCTGGGTGGCGTTGCACGATCCCAATCCCGAAGAACTGAGCCAAATGCAGGCGGAATTCGGTCTGCACGAACTCGCGATCGAAGACGCACGCCACGGACATCAGCGCCCGAAAATTGATGAATACGGCGACACGCTGTTTGCAGTGCTGCATGTTCTCGAAGGCGGCGCCGAAGCGCTGACTGTCGGTGAACTCGACGTGTTCGTCGGCAGAAATTTCGTGCTTTCAATCCGTAACCGCTGCAACAGGGGATTTAGCGAAGTCCGGGCGCGCTGCGAGCGCGAACCGGAATTACTGAAATATGGTGCCGGATACGTGTTCTATGCGCTGATGGATGCGGTCGTCGACCGCTACTTCCCGATGCTCGACAAACTGGAAACCGACCTTGATGACATCGAAGCGCGTATCTTCGCCGGAAACTCGGCACGCGCCAATATTGAAGCGCTCTATGGCCTCAAGCAACAGCTGACCGTGCTCAAACATGCCACCGGACCGCTGCTGGAAGCGGTGAGCAAACTGTACGGCGGCAGGGTGCCGATGGTGTGCAGCGGCATGGGAAACTATTTCCGCGACATCTACGATCATCTGGTACGGTTGAACCAGACCATTGATGCCACGCGCGACATGGTGGTCACCGCGCTGTCGGTGAATCTCTCGATGATTGCCTTGCAGGAAAACGAAACCACCAAAAAGCTGGCTTCGTACGCCGCGCTGCTTGCCATCCCGACACTGATTGTCGGTATCTACGGCATGAATTTTGTCGACATGCCCGAACTCAGATGGCCGTTCGGTTACCCGCTGGTATTGGGTGCGATGGCTTTGATAGACATCTGGCTGTTCCGGCGTTTCCGCCGCATCGGCTGGCTCTGAGCGGCGACACGTCTCAGCGTTTATCCAGGCCTTTTCTCACCAGCATCCGGCTGGTGGTTTCCAGCCACCAGGTCGTCATCTGCCGGCGCAGCGGTTCCGGCGCCATCGAGAACGCAGTCTGCCCGTCCTTGTTGACTGCGTCCGGACGGGCGCCGGTACGGATCAGAAATTCAATGACGTTGCTGTGTGCCTGCGCCGATGCCAGGTGCAACGGCGTATTACCGCGCGCGTCCTGCGGCTCCAGCGCGGCGCGATACGTCATGCACAGTTTCACGATCGTGAGATTGCCATGCTCGGCAGCTTCATGCAGTGCCGTACGTCCACGGTGATTGGCATG
Source organism: Gammaproteobacteria bacterium (assembly GCA_035701115.1). GTDB lineage: Bacteria > Pseudomonadota > Gammaproteobacteria > Natronospirales > REEB76 > DASSKW01. Next base: position 1,068 of record DASSOA010000017.1, on the reverse strand, counting down.
ATTGACGTTGGCGCCCAGCTCCGCCAGCGTCCGCGCCAACGGTTCGCGATCGCTGCGTACCGCGATCAGAAACGGAGTGTCGCCGTCGTGATTGATCGCGTCCACCGGAACGCCGCTCGCCACCATCGCGCGCGTGCCCGCCACACTCGGACTGTGCGACTTTATATAAGCATGCAACACACGGTTGCGCTTGGTCGCCGTCTGCGTGCGGATACCGGCCGCAATGGCGCGGATAATCGTCCGGTCATGCGGCGGCTCAGGTTTGCGCCCGCCGGAAAAGACCGACTTTAACCATCCCCACATGATGCTGTGTACCCCTGCAAGAATGGGCTTATGATACCAGCCCGGGGATTACGAAAACCTGATCGCGCGATCAATTTCATGCCGAGTAGGCGGCCCGGAGACAACACCCATGATGAATCTTATGCAATCCCGCTGGGCCTTGCGACATATCCTGCCACTTCCGCAAGGCAACGTGCTGCGACGCTCGTGTTCAGGTGCAGCCGTTGTGGCACTTCTCATTGCCGCTGTACCTGCAATCGCCCAACCTGAGCAGGCCGGCAGCGCGGCGCTGGCGGAAGGCACCGTGATTGCCACCGGCAATGATGGCGTACAACGCAACCTGCACGATGGCGACGCGGTCTACAGCGGTGATTCGATTACCACCGGCAGCGACAGCTATGCCGATCTTGAACTCGACGACGGCGGCCGCATCCTCGTGCGTCCGGGCAGCATATTCCAGATTGCCGAATACCACTTCGATCCTGCCGCACACGGTCTGGTGGACACTGACAGCTCGCAACAGGATTCAACGGCCGATGACGAAACACATGAAAGTGCAATATTCAGGCTCATCAAGGGCGGACTGCGCGCAATTGACGGCCTGATCGGAAAAAGCAATCCAAATGAGTATGCGATGCAGACACCGGTCGCAACGATCGGGATTCGCGGCACCGAATACGACGTGCGCTATTGCGACAACAACTGCCAGGATGAAGCCGAGAACGGCAAAGTGCCGGACAACGGTTTGTATACGGCAGTGAACGAAGGTGCGATCGGCGTCAGCGA
>DASSOA010000016.1:0-47140 GCA_035701115.1 Gammaproteobacteria bacterium | reverse complement strand
TGTCGGCCGTGCCGACCGGAACCGTCGATTTATCCACCACGATTTTTTCCGAGGCCATGTGCTCGCCGATGGTGCGAGCCACTTGCAGCACGTATTTGAGATCGGCCGAGCCGTCTTCGTCCGGAGGCGTACCGACGGCGATGAACTGCAGCAGACCGAACTTCACGCCTTCCGCCGGGACGTCCGTGAATTTCAGCCGTCCGCTCTCGAGGCCGTCGGCCAACAGGTGATCCAGGCCCGGCTCGACGATCGGCACCTCACCCTGCTTGAGGCGCGCGATGCGTGCCTTGTCGACATCCACGCACATCACGTCGTTGCCCATGTTCGCAAAGCAGGCAGCGCTGACCAGGCCGACGTAACCGCTGCCGTGTACGGTGATTTTCATGCTGGATTCCTGAAATTTGCGGATTTTGTCATTGAGCCGCTCATTATATCAGCCGCATGCCGGTCGCGGGCGCAACACCAGTCCGGGGCATCGTTATGCACGCTGGAACCTCTGCAGCGCACCGTCGTCCAAGCATGACGCGGCGCCACAGCCACCACTGCGCCTGGGACGATGCAATTAACAGGCACCGGAACTGCAGCGATCGGATCACTCAAAATGGCGGCTTCGGGGCCGGCCTTCTGCAGCGGCGCGATTGCATGAACCACCGCAACAGGACGCTGTCTATAGCGGTCCGTCGCCCGTGGACCGTGACAGAGAAAACCGAAGTTGATACCCCCCACTGTCCTGGCGCCGCCATGTTTAATTTGCAGCCGCGGCATTGCGCCGATATATCGAATCGATATATGATCGGCGCCCTGTTTCGCCATCGGCCAACGCCCGCAAGGACCCCCGCGGTGAATGTGAAGGAACTCTGCCTCGGCGCCCTCACCTTCGGTGACGCCAGCGGCTATGATCTCAAGAAATTCTTCGAACAGACCTTCAACCACTTTTGCGTGGCGGGTTTCGGTTCGATCTACCCGGCGCTCGCGGAACTCACCGCCGAGGGCCTGGTCACCTGCAGCGACGAATCCCAGCCCGGCAAGCCCGATCGCCGGGTCTATCACATTACCGACACGGGCCACGCCGCGTTTGTGGAATACCTGGAAACCACCGAACCCCAGCACAAGGTCAAATCCGATTTCCTGCTGACGATGTATTTTGCGCATCTGCTTCCGCCCGAACGGCTGGAAGCGGTTTTGAACAACCGCATTGCGCATCTCGAACAGCAGCTGGCTGTCATCCAGCAGGTGGAACAGAAGACCGAAGGAAGCTGCCCGGCCTCGATCGGCGCGGAATTCGTGCATGGGTTCGGCACCGTGGTAATGACAGCCGCGCTCGATTATCTGCTGAAGAACCGCGAACAGCTGGTGACCGCGGCCCGCAGCCGGAATTCGTTTAACCCGGATTCAACACGCCGCGAATCCCCCCTTCGCGGTACCCATCGCTCCAGTCAAGAGGACTGACCCAATGGCCAAACGTATTTTCATAACGCTCGGCGTCATGCTGCTTGTCATGCTGGTCATCTACGGCACATTCGGCATTCGAGTGGCCCTCGCCATCAAGAAATTCTCCAGCATGAAACAGGTTACGGTGGTGTCCGATGAGGCTGCGAAAGCAGATCAGTGGCAACCGTATCTGAATGCCGTCGGCAACCTCACCCCGGTCAAGGGCGTGGACGTGAGCAATCAGTTGGCCGGCACCGTGACGGCAATCTACTTTCAGTCCGGCGATGAAGTGAAAAAGGGCACCCTGCTCGTGCAACTCGACGACTCGAGCCAGCATGCCCAGCTACAAGGTTATCAGGCTCAGGCCAAACTCGCCGAATTGACATTCGAGCGCACCCAGAAGCTGTTTGACAAACATCTCGCCTCACAGGCCGACGTGGATACCGCGGCCAGCAATCTGAAAGCTGCTCAAGCGAATGTGGAAGACACCCAGGCCGCGATTGACAAGCTCGCCATCCGCGCGCCCTTCACCGGCCGGCTCGGTATCCGCAACATCAATCTGGGACAGTATCTCGCGGCAGGCGCCAATATCGTCACGCTGCAGTCGCTCGATCCGCTTTATGCAACCTTCGCGCTGCCGGAACAGAACCTTGCCGCGCTCCGCGTCGGGCAGAAAGTGAAACTCACGGTAGATGCGTATCCGGAAAAAACGTTCGAAGGTGAAGTCAATGCCATTGAATCGAAAGTGGACCCGTCAACCCACAACGTCACCTTGCAGGCTGTGATCCACAATCCGCAGCATCTGCTGCGCGCCGGCATGTTTGCCAATATCAATGTGCTGGCCGGCAAGGCACAGGCGGTGGTCACCGTGCCCAAGTCGGCGGTGGATTACACCCTGTACGGCAGTTCCGTCTATCTGGTACAGCCGGGTAAGGACGACAAGGGCAATCCTGTCACCAAAGTGCATCAGGTGTTCGTGACTACCGGCGAAGAACGCGATGGCCGCGTAGCGATCGAGAAAGGCGTCAAGGCCGGCGATCTGGTCGTCGTCGCGGGGCAGCAGAAACTCCATGAAGGCATGGAAGTGGAAATCAATAACAGCGTGAAGCTGGACTGACGGACGGGAGCCGCCACACATGAAATTTACCGACATCTTTATCCGGCGTCCGGTACTGGCGACCGTCATCAGCCTGATCGTGCTGCTGCTGGGACTCAATTCCATAGACAAACTGGAATTGCGGCAGTATCCGAAGATCCAGACCAGCCAGATCAGCATCAACACGGCCTATCCGGGCGCCAGCGCCGATGTGGTCAAGGGCTTCATCACCCAGCCGATGCAGCAGGCCGTCGCCAGCGCGGAAGGCATTGACTACATCACGTCGTCCAGCAAGCAGGGCTTGAGCAGCATCACGGTCTACCTGAAGCTGAACTACGACGTGCACAAGGCGCTCACCGACATCATGGCGAAGGTGGATCAGGTCAAGAACATCCTGCCGCCGGAATCGCAGGCGCCGGTGATCCAGTCGTCAGACGTGCGCGGCACTGCCATCATGTTCATCAGCTTCTATTCGGACCAGATGAGCCAGGGACAGATTACCGACTACGTGACGCGCGTGATTCAGCCGAAGATCCAGACCATCGACGGCGTGGCGCAGGCACAGGTGTTCGGTTTCCCCTATGCCATGCGTATCTGGCTTGACCCGCAGAAGATGGCGGCGTTCGGCGTCACCGCCAGCGACGTGGCCAATGCGCTGGTGCAGAACAATTATCTGGCGGCACCGGGCGCCACCAAGGGCAACTATGTGGCGATGAACATCGCCGCAACCACCGATCTGAACAATGCCAGGGACTTCGGCAACATTGTCATCCGCAGCCAGAACGGCGCACAGGTCCGCATCAAGGACGTCGCCAAGGTTGATCTCGGCTACCAGAGCTACGACATCTCGGTGAACTTCAGCGGCATTCCGTCGGTGTTCATGGCCATCAACCCGACGCCCGATGCCAATCCGCTGAACACAGTCAAACTTGTGCGTCAGGAAATCAGCGACATCGAACCGCAGCTGCCGCCGTCATTGCATGTCAAGATCGCCTATGACGCGACCAAGTTCATCAGCAGCTCGATCTACGAGGTGATCAAGACCATTGCCGAAGCGGCGCTGATCGTCATCATCGTGATCTTCCTGTTCCTGGGCGCCTTGCGCCCGGTCGTTATCCCGGTCGTAACCATCCCGCTGTCGCTGATCGGCGTGACGTTCTTCATGCTGCTGCTCGGCTATTCGCTGAACCTGCTTACACTCCTTGCCATGGTGCTGGCGATTGGCCTGGTGGTGGATGACGCGATTGTCGTGGTGGAAAACACCCACCGTCACATCGAGGAAGGCAAGACGCCGTTCCAGGCCGCGATGATCGGGGCGCGCGAAATTGCCACGCCGGTTATTTCGATGTCCATCACGCTGGCAGCTGTGTACGCGCCCATCGGGTTCATCGGCGGACTGACCGGCGCGCTGTTCCAGGAGTTCGCGTTTACCCTGGCAGGCTCGGTGCTGATCTCCGGGTTCATCGCCCTCACGCTCTCGCCGATGATGTGTTCGCGGCTGCTGAAGCCGCTGGGAAATGTCGGCAAGCTGGAACATTATCTCGATCAGAAGTTCGAGCGCCTCAAGGCGTACTACCAGAAATCACTGCATCGCGCCCTCAACTGGCGGCCGGTAACGGTAACCGTGGCGATCGTGGTATTGGTGAACTGCTTCGCGTTCTACATGCTGTCGCAGAAGGAACTCGCGCCGCTGGAAGATCAGGGCTTCGTGTTTGTCACGACCACAGGCCCGCTGGATGCCACCCACAAATACATGCAGACGTTCGGCAAGCAGGTCGAGAGCATCTTCAAAAGCATCCCGGAAGCCGATGCGTTTGCGCTCATCAACGGCGCAGGCGGCGTCAACAACCTGATCGCGTTTCTGGTGCTGAAACCCTGGAGCGATCGCGACCGCAGCCAGATGGCGATCAGTCAGGAAGTTCAGGGCAAGCTCAATCAGATTGCCGGCCTGCGCGGTTTCGCCGTCAACTTCCCGTCGCTGCCGGGATCCAGCGGCCTGCCGGTGCAGTTCGTTGTCAGCACCACGGAGCCATACGAAAAACTCTACAAGATTCAGGAACAGCTTATGGATGATGCGCGCAAGAGCGGCATGTTCTATTACGTCGACAGCGACCTGAAATTCGACAACCCGCAACTCAGCATCAATATAGACCGGAACAAGGCGCAGCAACTCGGCATATCAATGCAGAGCCTGGGTTCTTCGCTGAGCACCTTCCTGGGCGGCGGCTATCTCAACTTCTTCAACCTGCAGGGTTACAGTTACCAGGTCATCCCGCAGGTCGCAGACAAATACCGGCGCAACAAGGATCAGCTGATGGACTACCAGATCCGCACCGGATCCGGCGCCATGATTCCGCTGGCCACCGTAGCGAATCTCAACTTCAGCGTGCAGCCGGATCAGCTGAACCAGTTCCAGCAGCTGAATTCAGCCACCATCCAGGCGGTGCCCGCGCAGAATGTTTCCCTGGGCAAGGCGCTGGATTTCTTCAAATCCAAGGCCGAGGCCCTGTTCCCCAAAGGCTACTACATCAACTATGCCGGCGAATCGCGTCAGTACATTCAGGGCGGCAACGCACTGCTGCTGGCGCTGTTCTTCGCCATCATCATCATCTTCCTGGTGCTGGCGGCGCAGTTTGAAAGCTGGCGTGATCCGTTTGTGATTCTGGTGAGCGTGCCGCTGGCATTCTGCGGCGCGCTGATTCCCATCTTCCTGGGCGCAGCAAGTATCAACATCTACACCCAGGTCGGACTGCTGACACTGATCGGCCTGATCAGCAAGCACGGCATTCTGATGGTGGATTTCGCCAACAAGCACCAGATCGAAACCCGCTGCAGCAAACGCGAAGCGATCGAGCACGCCGCGGCAGTACGTTTGCGCCCGATCCTGATGACGACGGCGGCGATCGTGCTGGGTGTGGTGCCGCTGCTGATCGCAACCGGTGCCGGCGCCGTCAGCCGCTTCGACATCGGCCTGGTAGTCGCCTGCGGCATGACCATGGGCACTTTCTTCACGCTGTTTGTGGTACCCACGATGTACACATTCTTTGCCCGGGAACATCACCCGGATGAGGAACACGCGGCCTGATCTGCGGCGAGCGCAAACTGCAGTGCGGCGCGCTTTACAAAATCCCCTCAAAAGGATATAAAGCGCGCCGCATTTCGCCACTGTACAAGGTTGAGGAGAGTGATACGCATGTCCAAGTCAGCCGGCATTGACGAACTGATCCGCGACAGCTACGAACAGGACAGTGATGACATCGTGCCATCGGCACCGGGGCGCAAGCCGGCGGAAGCCAAGCTGGTCATCAAGCCGCGCAACACCCAGGCCTGGCGCAAGCTGGAAGATCACCTGGATGAAAAACGGCTGCGGCAGAAACTCAAGGAATGGTACGAAGACTGAAACCGCCACGGCGGTTCTGCCTCAGCGCAGTTGCCCGATACCCGAACCCGGATTCGCATCCGGGTTCTTTTTTGCCTGCTTCCCCGATGTCAGCCGCGTTTGCGGCGTACGCCGCGCACCGGTTCGGCCTGCAGCGGATCGTCGGGCCAGTAATGCTTCGGATACCGTCCGCGCAGATCCTTCCTGACATCCCGATAACTGCTGCGCCAGAATCCCGCGAGATCGCGTGTGACCTGCACGGGCCGCCGCGCCGGCGAGAGCAGGTGCAGCAGCAGCGGCACCCGGCCGCCCATGATTGCCGGCGTCTCCGCCAATCCGAACAATTCCTGCAACCGCACCGCCAGCACCGGCACCTCGCCGCTCGTGTAATCAATTGCGATGCGCGAACCGGTCGGTACCGTGACATGCGTTGGCGCCAGTTCGTCAAGCAGACGCTGCTGCCGGTAATCCAGCAGCGCCGCGAGTGCCTGCTGCAACGGCAGATCCGCGAGATGACTCACGCGCGACTTGCCGTGCAGATACGGCAGCAGCCACGCGTCCAGCGTGGCTGCGAGCGCCGCGTCATCCACGGCCGGCCAGTCATTTCCCGCTTCGCGATGCAGAAACATGACGCGTGCCTGCCAGTTGCGGCTCGCCGGCGTCCACGGCAACACGCCCAGCCCCTTGCGCCGGATGGCATCGGCCAACAGCGCCGCGACGCGCGCCACATCGGGACGGTCCGACGCGCGCCGCTCCAGCAGGAGGGCGCCCAGCCGGGTTTCGATTGCGGCATCAACGGCCTGACGGTCCTCGTCCCACGCGAGTACGTCGCGGCTTTGAATCTGCCCGGCGAATTCCTGGCGCAGTTCGGCTTCGTCGAGTTCGGCCGCCAGAAAAATACGCGCTTCCCGTGCCTCACCATCCAGTTCGGCCACAGCAAGCCAAGCGGCATGCCCCAGCGGATCCGAATCCGGCAGGAACGCGCCGCGGCCGTTGCTGAGCAGAAACCGCGCGCCCGACCCCGGACGCCGTTGCGCAATCCGGTCGGGGTAGGCCAGCGCCAGCAACAGGCCTGCGTCGTGAGACGAACCGGTGTCCGTACGTGCAACCCCGGCCTGACCGGCAATATCCCGGGCGATCGCCCGCACCCGGCGCACGCGGGCAGCGTCGTCCGCGCGCGCCGACTCGTCAGCCAGAAGTCTGAGGCGCAACCCGGCATCGGCCGATACGTTGGGGCCGCTCAGAATGTCGCGTTCGCTCACCAGCGCGGCGATCAGGCACGCCAGCCAGCCTGCTCCGCGCGCCGCACCGCGAACCACCATGTGGGCGAGCCGCGGATGCAGCGGCAGCGCCACCAGGCGGCGTCCGTGCGCGGTAATGCGCCCGCTCTGGTCGAGCGCGCCCAATTGCTGCAAGAGCTCACGCGCCTGGGACAGGGCCGCCGCCGGCGGCGGATTCAGCCATGCCAGTTGCGACGCGTCCTGTGCGCCCCACTGCGCGAGTTCCAACACCAGGGACGCCAGATCGGCCTGGGTGATTTCCGGCGCGCTGTGCGCTTCCAGACGCTCGCCTTCGCTCCACAACCGGTAACACACGCCGGGTTCCAGCCGCCCGGCCCGGCCACGGCGCTGGTCCGCCGAGGCGCGTGACACACGCACGGTAACCAGCCGGGTCATGCCGCTTACCGGATCGAATCGCGGTACCCGCGACCAGCCGCTGTCGACGACCACACGCACGCCCTCGATTGTGAGACTGCTTTCGGCGATTGCGGTGGCCAGCACCACCTTGCGCCGGCCCGGCGGCGGTTTGCGGATCGCGGCATCCTGCTGAGCCTGGGCAAGATCGCCGTAGAGCGGCACCAGTTCAACGTCACCGGGAAGTTGCCGGTCGAGCAGTTCCGCCACCCGGCGGATTTCGCGGGCGCCCGGCAGAAACACCAGCAGACTCCCGGTTTCTTCCGCCAGCGCCGTGCCTGTAACCTGCGCAACAGCCGCTTCGAGCCGTTTGCCTGGCGGCGGCGGACAATGCTTCGTGACCACCGGGAAACTGCGGCCCCCGGAGCGTAATCGCGGTGCGCCATCGAGCAGGCGGGCGACGGCGTCCCCTGCCAGCGTTGCCGACATCACCAGCAACCGCAGATCGGGGCGCAGCGCCTGACGTGCTTCCACACACAGCGCCAGCGCCAGATCGGCGTGCAGACTCCGCTCGTGAAACTCGTCGAAGATCACCGCGCCGTAACCGGAGAGCGACGGATCGCTCTGCAGCATCCGGGTCAGCACACCCTCGGTGACCACCTCGATGCGGGTGTGCGGCCCGACCCGGTTATCCATGCGCACGCGGTACCCGACCGTCTCCCCTGCCGTCTCGCCCAGTTGCTGCGCCATGTACGACGCAGCCGCACGCGCCGCCAGCCTGCGCGGTTCCAGCATCACCAGTTTGCGGCCACCGAGCCAATCGGCGTCGAGCAGCGCCAGCGGTACGCGGGTAGTCTTGCCGGCGCCGGGCGGTGCTTCGAGCACGGCGCAGCCGCGCGTATCCAGCGCGTCGCGGAGGGGTGGCAACAGCGGTTCAATGGGCAATGGATCCATCGGCGGCATTTTACGGGTATTGCGCCGCTTCATTTGACCGGATGCAGCACGGCCCGTAAAATCTGCGCTCCCTTGAGGGGCGATTAGCTCAGCGGGAGAGCACTGCCTTCACACGGCAGGGGTCACTGGTTCAATCCCAGTATCGCCCACCATCCAGAAAAAAGCCGCGGCAAAGAGCCGCGGCTTTTTTTATCAGACTAGAACGTAAAATACAGGCCCAGCTTTACCTGGGGAAACCAGGTGAAGGAATTGACGTCCTGCTGCGAAGCAGCTTGCTGTTGCGCAACGTCTTTGGCCAGCTGTGGATTCGAAGACGCTCCTGAAACCGACAGGCTGAAACCGGGACTCCCCTGCCGAATCGCGCCTACATCAAATGTAAGGCCCCAGCTCCCATTGCCACCCCAGCCGAGGCCAATGTAGGTAGCGCTGCTCTTGAAACCCAGCCCGGCGCTGACCGTACCCACCTGCTGTGCCGAGTATGTCGTGCCGTTGAACGTGTAATTGCCGTTCTGATCCGGAATGCCGGCGAGACCTACCGAATTGCCGTTATGCACCACCCCGGCGGTAATGTGGAATCCTCCCGCGAACGGATAAAGATTCAGCATCAGGGCCTGCGAGGAAAGGTGCAAGTCTCCGGAATACTGGACACCCTTGTAATTGCGATCGGCCGAATAATTGAAGAAATTGGTTTCGCCGCTGAGACCCACGAAATCGTTTATCTTGTAACTCAATCCCAGATTCCAGCCCATGAGTCCGACGCCGGCTTTGACCCCGACATCGGACAGACCCGAACCCATGACTCCCGGCGATATCAGTAAAAACACCAGCACCAGAATCCGTCTGCTCATGACTACCTCCCCGGGTATCCCTAACGGCAACGCAAGCAGCGGGGAAATAATGAGCCTGATCCGGAATCAAGTAAATAGCCGGCACCTTGGCAATCACTCGGGCTGCATCCGTCCGGGACTGGAGGGCGATTCCGGTTTTTAACGCGTCATCGCAGTGCCACTTATCCGTAGCGGCCGGTGATGTAATCTTCGGTCTGTTTTTTGGCCGGATTGGTAAACAACGTGCTGGTGTCGGCGTACTCCACCAGATTGCCGAGATACATGAAAGCGGTGTAATCCGACACGCGCGCCGCCTGTTGCATGTTGTGCGTGACGATAACAATCGTGTAATCCGTCTTCAGTTCGGCAATCAGTTCCTCGATCTTAAGCGTCGAAATCGGATCGAGCGCCGACGCCGGCTCGTCCAGCAGCAGTACTTCCGGTTTTACTGCAATCGCGCGTGCAATGCACAGACGCTGTTGCTGGCCGCCCGAGAGCCGCGTGCCGCTCTGGTGCAGCTTGTCCTTGACCTCATCCCACAACGCGGCCTTGCGCAGCGCCCATTCCACCCGATCGTCCATGGATGCGCGCGGCAGCCTGTCATACAGACGCACACCAAACGCAATATTGTTGTACACCGACATCGGGAACGGTGTCGGTTTCTGGAATACCATTCCAATGCGCGCACGCAACAGGTTCAGATCCTGATCCCGGTCCAGGATATTGCGCCCATCCAGCAGCACCTGACCGCTGGCGCGCTGTTCCGGATACAGTTCATAGATGCGATTCAGGGTGCGCAGCAAGGTGGACTTGCCGCATCCGGATGGTCCGATGAACGCCGTTACCTGACGCTCGCTGATGTCCAGATTGATGTCGTGCAGCGCGTGGAAGCGGCCGTAGTGGAAATTCAGCTCCTTGATGGACAACTTGGCCGTTGCGGCAAGCTGAGCGGTGCGCTTGGTATTGGTAATGGAATTGAGCGTGATATCAGGCTTGTTCATGCGTCACTTCGTGAAGGAATTGGCGTTGATGATGACACGCGCGAGGATATTCAATATCAGAATGGCGACTGTGATCAACAGTGCCGCGGCCCATGCCAGATGCTGCCAGTTGTCGTAGGGACTCATCGCGAACTGGAAAATCATCACCGGCAGGTTGGCCATCGGGCGTCCCATGTCGGTGCTCCAGAACTGGTTGTTCAGCGCGGTGAACAGCAGCGGTGCCGTCTCGCCGCTGATGCGTGCCACGCCGAGCAGAATGCCGGTCAGAATGCCGCCCAGCGAGGCGCGATACACCACGGTCACCACCACTTTCCATTGCGGTGCGCCCAATGCAGCAGCTGCTTCGCGCATCTGATCCGGCACCAGTTTCAGCATGTCTTCCGTGGTTCGCAACACCACCGGCAACATGATGACTGCCAGCGACAATCCGCCTGCCCAGCCGGAGAAATGCCCAAGCGGCACCACGACTACAGCGTAGATGAATACGCCGATCACGATAGACGGCGCACTCAGCAGGATATCGTTGACGAAACGAATGACAGCCGCGATGCGTGAATGCCGCCCGAATTCCGCGAGCCAGGTTGCCGCCAGAATGCCGACCGGCGTGCCGACCACGACGCCCACCGCGGTCAACAGCAGCGACCCAATCAGTGCGTTCGCCATGCCGCCTTCGCTGACCGGTGGCGGCGTACTCATGGTGAACATGTCGAGATTGATCCAGTGCAGGCCGTGGCTGACGAGCGTCCAGAGCAGCCATACCAGCCAGGACAGGCCGAAGATCGTGGCCACCACGGACACGCCCAGGTTGAACGCATTGATCATCCGGCGGCGAAGATAGCGCGACACGACGGCCATCAGGTCTTGCCTCCTTCGCGCGATGACAGCTTGAGCAGGAGCAGCTTGGCGATCGCCAGCACCACGAACGTGATCAGAAACAGAATCAGGCCCAGCGCAATCAGCGCGGAGGTATACGTCGGCGTAACGGCCTCGGAAAATTCATTCGCCAGCGTGGAAGAAATCGTGTTGCCGGGCATGAATAACGATTTGCTGATGTCGTGCGTGTTGCCGATCACGAACGTGACCGCCATGGTTTCGCCCAACGCCCGGCCCAATCCCAGCATGATTCCACCCACCACGCCGACCCGGGTGTACGGCAGTACCACGTTCCACACCACTTCCCAGGTCGTGCAACCGACGCCGTAGGCGGATTCCTTGAGCAGCGGCGGCACCAGCTCGAATACATCGCGCATCACAGACGTGATAAATGGCAGGACCATGATGGCGAGAATCAGACCGGCGGTGAACACGCCGATTCCCATGGGCGGGCCCTGAAACAGCGCACCGATCCACGGCCAGCTGCCGAGATGATCCGTCATCCAGGGTTGCACATACTCCGCGAACAGGGGCGCAAAAACGAACAATCCCCACATGCCGTAGATAATGCTGGGGATGGCCGCCAGCAGCTCGACTGCCGTGCCAACCGGCCGGCGCAACCAGGCCGGCGCCAGCTCGGTAATGAACAGCGCAATGCCGAAACTGACGGGGACCGCGATGATCATCGCGATCAGCGACGTCACGACGGTACCAAAAATGGATGACAGCGCGGAAAACTGGTTGCTGACCGGGTCCCAGTCGGTTCCCTCGAAGAAGTGCCAGCCGAATTGCCGGAATGCCGGCCAGGCCTTGACCAGCAGCACCCCGAGAATCCCCAGCAGCAGCGCGAGCACCAGGTAGGCCATCAGCCGGGTGGTACTGCGGAACAGCAGGTCCGCCAGCACGCCCCGACTGTGCTGCCTGCTCACCAACGTTCGATCTGATGCTGAATCCACGTCGCCCGCCTTGGATCGAGGGTTGCCGGAACGCAAAGACGCGCCCCTCCGCAACGGAGGCGCGCCGATGCAGGCAAGTCTAGGGGGCGTATATGACAGAATTGTGACAGCGGGGGGGCGGCCCTGGACTGCAGCGCCACTGAGCCGGCACCTACCGGTCACTGATACCGCGGCGGCCGAGCAGCAGCTTGTAGATCGCCGGCATCACGATCAGCACCAGCGGTAGTTGCACCACCATGCCTGCGATGATCGCGATGGCGAGGGGCTGCTGCATCGCCGCACCGCGCCCGATATCCAGCGCCAGCGGCAGCAGCGCCAGCGTGGTGGTCAGCGTGGTCAACGCAATCGGCCGCATCCGGTTCAGACCGGCGTCAATCAACGCCTGCTCAAGGTTTTCCTCGTGCTTGTATTCGACGAATTCCGAGAAATAGAAGATCGCGACCTCGGTCACGATGCCGACAATCATGGTCAGCCCCATCATGGACGTGATATTGAGCTCGATCCCGGCCACCCATAAAGCGAAGAACACGGCCGAAACAGCCAACAGCGGCGTAGTCATGATGGCGAGCACCGTGCTGAAGCGTTCGTAGAGAAACAGCAGCAACACGAAAATCAGCGTGATAGCGGCAATGAACACAATGGTCAGACCGTGAAACGCGATCTGTTGCTGCTTGTACAGCCCGCCCAGCTGGACATCGACGTCCTTGGGTATCAGTCCCGGCTCGGCCAGCGCCTGCTTGATGGCGGCGATGCTCGATCCCAGATCCCGGCCACTGATGCGAGCCGTTACCGCGAACATCTGCTTCAGATTGTCGCGATCGATTTCAGGTTGCCCCGTCACCGTCGTGACATCCGCCACCGTGGACAGGGGGTACACCTTGCCATCCGCGGCGCGTATGGGAATCTGCGCCAGCTGTCCGGTCCGCATGCGCAGGGCGGCCGGCGTCCAGACCCGGATGCCGACGAATTTGATTCCCTTTTGCACCTCGGCCGCCACGGTGCCTTGCAGATAGGTATCGAGTTGTGCGGTCACGCCTGCCGGATCGAGACCCAGTAAACCGGCCTTGATCCGGTTGACGTGAATGTCAATTGCATCACCCGCATACGTCACGCCATCGTAGACATCGACAATGCCCGGAATCCTGCCGATCCGGTCGGCCACTTGCGGCGCCAGTTTCAACAGTTCGCCAATGTTGTCGCTGAAGAGCTTGATTTCGATCGGTTGCGGTACGGCGGTGAGGTCGCCTATTTCGTCTTCCATGAGTTGCGACAGATCAATATCGAGGCCCGGCACCTGCGTATTGATTGCGTTGCGTACCTGGTCCATCACCGTCTCGATCGGCGGACGCGGAAACGGTTTCAGGCGCACAAAAAAGTCGCCGGTATTGGCCTCGGTAATGCCGCCACCGAGCTGCGCACCGGTGCGTCGCGAATAACTTGCCACCGCCGGATTCGCCTTCAGAATCGCGCCGACCTGGCGCAACAGACGATCCGTTTCAGTGAGTGAGGTGCCAGGCGGTGCAATATAGTCGAGCGTGAATCCGCCCTCGTCCATATGCGGCATGAACCCCGTGCCGACGTTGCGATAGCCGAGGGCACCGATCGCGATCAATGGAATCAGTCCAGCCAGCAACCACGCCGGTTTACGCAGCACGTGAGGCATGATCCAGCGGTAGAAATCATGCGCATGCCGCGCGAGCCAACCGGGTTTTTCCTCGTGCGCATCGCGTTCCTTCAACAGCAGACCCGCCAGCACCGGCACCACCAGCCAGGCGAGAACGTACGAAATCATCAGGCTGCTGGCCATGGTAAAGGCCAGCGACTTGAAAAATGCGCCGGTCAATCCGCCGAGAAACGCCAGCGGAATAAAGATGATGATGGTGGACGCCGACGAGCCGGTCAGCGGGCGGGTGAATTCATGGGCCGCCCGCGCCACACGACCGTGAACCGATAGCGCATCGGGCTCCCGCAAGCGCCGCACGATGTGTTCGCACATCACCACCGAGTCGTCTATCACGAGCCCGACTGCCGCGGCGATGCCGCCCAGCGTCATGATATTGAAACTCATCCCTAGCACGTACAGCAGCAGCACCGAGATCGCAATCGCCGACGGCACCACCAGCACCGTGATCAGCATGATCTTGGCGTTACGCAGAAACATGAACATGACCAATGCAGCCAGCACAACGCCGATGAGAATCGCATCACGCACGCTGCCCGCGGACGAAATAATCAATCCGCTCTGGTCATACCATTTGCTGACCTGCACATCCGAAGGCAACTTGGCCCTGTACGCGGCAAGTCGCGCGTCAATGTCCCGGTCAATCTGGACAGTGTTGCTGCCCGGCTGTTGATAGATATTGAGCAGTACGGCGTCGTGACCATTTGCGGTCACCCGGATCCACTGCGGCACAGTGGACAGGCTGATTTTCGCCACCTGGCTGAGCCGCACGGGACCGTCCGTGCCGTGGCGCAACACCACGCGACCCAGTTGCCGGATACCTGTCAACTGGCTGTTGGAAACCAGCAGATAGAGTTTGTAGTGGTCTTCCAGACGACCGACGGCAGTCAAGGAATTGCCGGACGAGACTGCATTGACGACGTCGGCCAGAGAAAGATCCAGTGCGCGCAGTTTTGCCGGATCCACGTCGACGTGATACTCGGCTTCGTGGCCGCCCTGCACCCCTACGCGCGCCACACCCGGCACCCGCGACAGCACCGGGACCAATTGATATTCGGCGATGTCGCGGAGCTGCACCAGACTTCTGCTATCCGACGTCAGGCTGTACGCAATCACCGGGAACACCGTGGGATCGCGGCGTTCGACGCTGAAGGTCGTGCCGGCCGGCAATTCCGGCCGCAGTGTGTTGATCCGCGATTCGACCGACAACAGCGCCTGCATCATGTCCCGGCCCCAGCCGAAACTCACGTCTATTTCGGCACTGCCGCGGCTGGTGGTCGAGCGTACCGATTCGACACCGGGAATCGCCCGCACCGCCAGTTCCAGCGGACGCGTGACCTGCAATTCCATTTGCGACGCGGGCCGGTCGCCCGAATCGATTTCGACCACAATGCGCGGAAACTGGGTATTGGGAAACAGCGCCACCGGCAGGCGGAACGCGCTGAAAATCCCGCCCACGGTCAGCGCTGCCGCCAGAAACAGCAATGAGCGATGATGACGCTCAAGCAAGGCGCCGAAATTCAATTCGATGCCCTTCTGATCTTCATGCCATCGCTCAACTCATAGTTCCCGAGCGTGACAACCTCGTCACCGGCCTTGACGTTGCCCTTGACCGCAATCCAGGTGCCGTCGTCCGCCAGCGTTGCAACATTGATCCGATGCGCAACGTTACCGTCCACGCTATATATATAAGCCTGAGTACCGTCGCGCAGCACCGCGGAGCGCGGTACGGCAAGCGCGTGAACGTCGTTACGTGTAATGTCGGCCTCCATGTAGCTGCCTGGCATTAACCCCTGCACCGGTTTGCGCAATTCCACAAAGACATCCGCCAGTCCGCTGTTCGCATCAACGATATCGCTCACGTTGCTGACCCGCGCCTGACAGTGGACCGCAGCGTTATAGACATCGTGCAGTTCCACGGGCATCCCGGCGCGCACATTGGCAACCTGTTCCGGCGGCACGCCGAGCCGGACCGTCAATGCGCCCCGCAGCGCCAGACTCACCAGCGTGGTATTGGCGGCAACCTGCTCACCGGTGCTGACGCCGACCGTGGTTACCACACCACCGGATGGGGCGCGGATGCGCAACAGGCCCGCACCGCCGGCCTGCTGCGCATTCCTGAGATTGGCCTCGGCGTCGCTCAATTGCTGTTCGACCTGAGCCACCTGATCGCGAGTCGCAAGATGTTCACGATAAAGATTCCGGACATGGCTCAATTCGGTTTGGGCATAGGTTTCTGCCGACTGCGCCTGCACGAATGCCGCACTGCTCGCCGGCGTCGGCGCCAACGTCAGCAGTACCTGGCCTTGCTTCACCGATTCACCGGCGTTCACCTCTACGCTCGCGACACGGCTCTCACGCGGCGCCGCGATACTGGCAGCGCGCTGCGGGGATTGCTCTATCTTGCCGAACGCCTGCAGAGTTTGGCCGACATCCCGCGTTTCAACCCTGGCGACATTTACCAGGGCCACCGGGCCGGTGTCTGTCCGCGTTTGCGTATCACCGTCCGCGTGCGCGACACCGGCGAGCGCCGACGCGGCCACAACAATCACTGCCAGATGTTTCATTTCGACTTCCCTTGCAAGCTCAGGTGTTCGAGATCGTCGCGTGGCAAGCCGAGCTGGACCGACAGCGCCAGCTGTAACTGTTGCCGCTCGAGTTCCAGGTCCGATGCCTGCAGCCGGCTGTTCAGCACGCTGATCGCAAGGCTGTAATAACTGCCGACAGTCAGATCGCCCCGCAGATAAGCCGCATGCGCGTTTTGCATCGCGCCTTCCGTTGTGGGCAAAGCCTGCTCTAATTGCCCGAGTTGTGCATCCACCAGCCTGAGGTCGGCTACTACGGTACGCACATCGCTGTCGGCCTGATCAAGCCGCTGCTGGTATTCCTGCCACACAGCGTCGCGCGCTGCTTCCGCAGCGTGCACATACGTCGGACCGCCGGTAATCAACGGAAAACTGATACTGATGTCGAGCCCCGTGGTGTGTACATTGCTCGTATCGTTGGCGCGATTGATGCCGAGATTGATGGCAGGGAACTGTTCCACCACGGCGCGCCTGACGGCTTCATCGGCGCTGCGGTACGCATATTGCAATGCAATCAGATCCGGCCGGCGCTGCGGGAGCGCTTTCAGTGCCGTTGCAATTTGTTCGTCGGTAGGCGCGATCGGGCCATCGGCTCCTGCAACAAGATCGAGTTTCGTTTCCGGCGCAAGACCCAGTATCCGATTCAACCCTATCCGGGCATCGCTCAGATCGCGCCGGAGGGTGCTGACACGGGCATCCACATCCTGAATTGCCGTATATTCAAGACCCAGCGTGTCGTAGCTGATATCTCCGTCGTGCAACGCCTGCTTCAGATTCCGATAGCGCCGGTCCATCACCTGACGCAACTGCTGCAACAGCGCGAGCTGCCTCCGGTCATGACGTATCTGCAGGAACAACACACTTGCCTGTTGCGCGGTCTGCCACTCGGCCCAGAGCACATTCAGGTTCGCCTGCTGCGCCGTAGCCTCGGCGGCATTCTTTTGTATGGCCGACGTCACGAGCGCATTGAGGTCGTAGGCAAGTCCCACACTGCGACCGGCGACCAGCCCAGCGCTGTTCCCGGTGACCCGGTCGCGGCTGTACGCCACCTGCGGACCGGGCAGCAGCCCGGCGGCAAACGCCTGATAGGCGGTTGCGTGCTGCGCCGCGCGCAAGCTCTTGAGCGCGGGATCGTTCAATACGGCAAGGATCGCCACGTCGGTCATATCCAGGCCATGACTGGCGTCGAACGGATGGGGACGAAGCCCGGGCAGATGCACACTGCTGAGTGCCACTTTCGGTGCCGGCAACCGGGTCTGCGTATCAGGCGAATCAGGCAGGGCCCGTGCGTGATAGGCAGCGCAGCCCGCCAGGACGCCGCCTGCCACTGCCGCCACAACGAGGCTTTTGACCGTTTGGCCCATAACAAGACCCGCAACGTAATGAGCCCGTCATTTTACGGGTGACACTCCGAATACCGTCTTTCGGAACCATTAACAGTTGTTAATCCTCAAACTGCCTCGTGGCGTTGGCCGCGGTGTTTGCCTATGCTGTGCGCATGCATATCCTGATCATCGAAGACGACATCGAAACTGCCGAATATCTGATCCGCGGGCTGCAGGAAAGCGGTCACGTTACCGAACACGCCGCCGACGGCATGGCCGGGCTGGAACGCGCAGGCCAGCAGCGTTATGACGCGCTGATCGTCGATCGCATGCTGCCGGGACTCGATGGCCTGAGCCTGCTGCGCCAACTGCGTGAGGCGGGCAATACGACACCCGCCCTGTTTCTGACGGCACTTGCCGACGTGGACGACCGCGTGAGCGGACTGCAGACCGGCGCCGACGATTACCTTGCCAAACCGTTTGCATTCGCGGAACTCCTGGCGAGACTCGACGCAATTGTCCGGCGCCGCGACACCTCCGCAACCGAAACGATCCTCAAAATCGCCGATCTGCAACTGGATCGCCTGCAGCGGCGCGTGACCCGCGCCGGACGAATCATCAACCTGCAGACGCGCGAATTCCGTCTCCTCGAATTCCTGATGCAGCACGCCGGTCAGGTGGTGACACGCACCATGCTGCTGGAGCAGGTCTGGGGCTATCATTTCGATCCGCAAACCAACGTGATTGACGTGCATATCAGTCGTCTGCGCGCAAAGCTCGATCACGATTTCGACTCGCCATTGCTGCATACCATTCGCGGCGCCGGATATTGCCTGCGTGAACCGGATTAGCCTGTCGCGCACCACCGCTTTCCGGCTGTCCATGCTGTATGCCGGACTGTTCTGCCTGTTGACGGTCTTCTGTCTGGCACTGGTGTATTGGGGAACGCTCAGGGAGATCACCACGCAGATCGACGCGGGACTGCGTGCCGAAACCGATGCACTGCTGCGACTCTACACCGTGCGCGGAGCCGGTTCGTTGCGGCAAACGATTGATGCGCGCAGCACACCTGCCAGCCTCGCGCAAAGTGACACCGGCGATTCCGGTCCACGCCAGTATCTGCTTACCGACGCAACCGGCAAAGCGCTGGCTGGTACCTTGGCCGCATGGCCTGTCAAAGCCGACTCCACCCGGTCCTCCTGGGTCACGCTGCACATGACTGCGCGCGGACATGAGCCGGGCCTGGATTCAGCGCACCGCTACCGCCTGCGCGCGCACATTCTGTTGCTGCCGGATGGAGAACGACTACTGGTCGGCCAATCGCTCAATGAAACCGACGAACTCCGTGACCAGATGCTGACTCTGATGGTGATCGTCGCTGTTCTGATTCTGGTCGCGGGCCTGGGTGGTGGTTGGTGGGTTGGGCGCAGCGTGGTGCGCCGGCTCGAACAGGTTACCGGCGCAGCCGACCGGATCATGGCAGGCGATCTGACACAGCGCATTCCCGAAACCGAACACCGCAACGATGAATTCACGCTGCTGGCGCATAAGCTCAATGCCATGCTTGAGCGCATCGAACTCCTGATGCGGAATGCGCGTGAAGTTACCGAGAACATCGCACATGATCTGCGCAGTCCGTTGACCCGTTTGCGTGGCGCAGCTGAAATGGCGCTGCTGAAGGGCGACACGGATCGTCAGCGCGAGGCATTGCGCAACGCGATCGAGCAGACCGACAACATTGTCGCTACGCTGAATGCAATTCTCAGTATCGCCCAGATCGAATCCGGTACACGCGCTGAATCGGCGAGAGTGGATCTCACGTCAGTCTGTCACGACGCCGCCGAATTGTATGAAGCACTCGCTGAGGAGAAGGCCATTCATTTCGCATCCACCATTCCGGAGACGGTCGAAATAAAAGGTAACCGCCAGCTGATCGCCCAGGCGGTCGGCAACTTGCTCGACAATGCCATCAAGTACACGCCAGGTGGCGGAACCGTGGCACTGACACTCATCGCGGATGCGAGCGATGTTCGCATCACAGTGGACGATACGGGGCCCGGCATACCGCAGGATATGCGCGACAAGGTGTTGCAGCGCTTCGTGCGCCTGGATACCAGCCGCAGTCTGCCGGGCAACGGCCTCGGATTGTCATTGGTAAAAGCAGTGGCCGACCAGCACTCCGCGATACTTCAACTTGACGACAACGCGCCCGGCCTGAAGGTCAGCCTGGTTTTCAAACGCGAGGCGATCCGATGAACGAATTTTCGACCAAACTGCTGACAATCGCCTCAGGTTTGCTGATCGTTATCGGAATCGGCATTTCCGGAACGGCACATGCTGCCAGTGGACCGTTGGGAATCGATCACCGTTTGCCGTATGACGATTCCGGCATCTGGGCACGGCACAACCAGTTGCTGCTGCAGGACGGCGTGATTCTCACGGAACTTGGCGGCGCGCTGTGGCTCGGCGGCAAAAGCCGGCTCGGCAATACCTTCTGGCGCTCGCTCGATTCCAGCGCCTTCGCCGCATTGACCGTGCAGGGCATGAAATACGCATTCGGGCGGGAACGGCCGTCGCAGACCGACAATCCCAACCAGTGGTTCAAGAACGGGCAGAGTTTTCCCAGCGGCGAAGTTGCGTTGCAGGCCAGCTTCATTACCCCGTTCATCATGGAATACCGGCACGATCATCCGTGGGTGTGGGGACTGGAACTGCTGCCCGCCTATGATGGTGTGGCACGCATGAAAGTTCACGGGCACTGGCAGACCGACGTGCTGGCGGGCTGGGCAGTGGGCACCTTATGGGGTGTTTACGCCCACGACCGGAAAACGCCGTTCTTTCTCAGCGTCATGCCGCACGGCATCATGGTCGGACTGCATACCAGTTTTTAATTCAGGCCGAAGCGGCGAATCAGCCGCGACTTGGCCCATTGCGTGAGCGTGATGTAGCCGATGATGATGAGCGGCAGCACCGCCAGGTACGTCATCGGCAGACGCGTCAACCCCAGCCCGTGCGCCAGATCGCTGAACGGCAGCCAGATGCCGATCGCACAGATAATCAGCGTGGTGGTCATCAACGGCCAGCTCGGACGGCTCTGCACGAACGGAATCCGCCCGGTGCGAATCACGTGCACGATCAGGGTCTGCGACAGCAGCGATTCGAGAAACCAGCCGGTCTGAAACGTCGCCGGCTCGTGCCAGCCGTTGAAGAACAGGATCAGTACGGCAAATGTAACATAGTCGAACACGGAACTGAGCGGGCCGACCGTCAGCATGAAACGGCCGATGTTGCGAATATCCCATTGTCGCGGTGACAGCACGTATTCCGGATCCACGTTATCGGTCGGAATCGCGGTCTGCGAAAAATCGTACAGCAGGTTGTTCACCAGGATCTGGATTGGCGCCATCGGCACGAACGGCAGGAAGATACTGGCGCCCAGCACGCTGAACATGTTGCCGAAGTTGGAGCTCGCACCCATCTTCACGTATTTGATGATGTTGCCGAACACCTTGCGGCCCTCGATAACCCCTTCCTCCAGCACCATCAGGCTCTTCTCGAGCAGAATGATGTCCGCGGATTCCTTCGCGATATCCACGGCGGTATCCACCGAAATGCCGACGTCGGCCGCTTTCAGCGCCGGGCCGTCATTGATGCCGTCGCCGAGGAATCCGACCACGTGTCCGCGTTCGCGCAGGGCCCTGATCACACGCGCTTTCTGCTCCGGCGAGAGCTTTGCGAAAACATCCGCCTCTTCCGCTGCCAGCGCCAGGCTGGGTTCGCTCATGCGCTCCAGTTCGCTGCCCAGCACAATTCGACCGACTTCCATGCCGACCTGCGAACAGATCTTGCGGGTCACGGCATCGTTGTCGCCGGTCAGCACTTTTACCCGCACACCGTGCTGGTGCAGCATGGCGATCGCCTGCGCCGTGCTTTCCTTGGGCGGATCGAGAAACGCAATGTAGCCCACCAGAATGAGATCGGACTCGTCGCTGCGCGAATAGAAGCGGCGCGGTTCGGCGATTTCCTTGTAGGCGACTGCGATGACGCGGAATCCATCGTCGTTCAGTGCGTGGGTGACTTCGCGCAGCCGGTCGTAGTCGTCCATGGTCAGTGGCTGCCGTTCGTCATCAATTTCGCTCTGTGAACAGATGCTGAAAATTTCCTCGACCGCGCCCTTGCAGATCAGCAGATGCCGCTCGTGTTCCTCTTCGACCACCACCGACATCCTGCGGCGCTGAAAATCGAAGGGAATCTCGTCAACTTTGCGATAATCCTCGTCGGGATTCAGGCTGGCATGCACCTCAGCTTTTTCGAGTACGGCCACATCCAGCAGGTTGCGCAATCCGGACTGGTAGTAACTGTTGAGGTAGGCCAGCTCCAGTACGCGGTCGTTATCGTTGCCGCGGATGTCGACATGCTTTTCCAGAAACACCTTGTCCTGGGTGAGGGTGCCGGTCTTGTCGGTGCAAAGCACGTCCATGGCGCCGAAGTTCTGGATGGAATTGAGCCGTTTGACGATCACCTTCTTGCGCGACATCGCCAACGCGCCTTTGGCAAGATTGGTGGTGACAATCACCGGCAGCATTTCCGGCGTCAGTCCCACGGCGACCGACATCGCGAACAGGAAGGCTTCCAGCCAGTCGCCCTTGGTGAAACCGTTGATGAGAAATACCAGCGGCGCCATCACCAGCATGAAGCGGATCATCAGCCAGGTGAAACGGTGAATGCCGCGATCAAAGCTGCTTTGCGTGTCCGCTTCCGAAAGCGTGTGTGCCAGCGAACCGAAATAGG
The DNA here is from genome assembly GCA_035701115.1 of Gammaproteobacteria bacterium. GTDB lineage: Bacteria > Pseudomonadota > Gammaproteobacteria > Natronospirales > REEB76 > DASSKW01. The sequence continues at coordinate 24,607 of DASSOA010000016.1, read as the reverse complement.
TCTGCTTGCCGGTCATCACGACCAGCGCAATGGCGGTACCGCTGACGACATTGGTACCCATGAAACAGAGATTGCTGGTTTCCAGCGGATTGCCGGATGACTGTTCCGGTATCGCGGCAACCTTTTCCACCGGCATGGATTCGCCGGTCAGCGCCGCCTGGTTGACGAACAGATCCTTGGCGGACAGCAGACGCACGTCGGCGGGAATCATGTCGCCCGCGGACATCTGCACCAGATCGCCAGGCACGAGTTCGTCGAGCGGCACCAGCTTGCGTACCGGCCGCGTCTGCGGACGCGTTTCCTGCTCCGGGTCGTCTTCACCGGAGGGATCCTCATCGGCCGGCTCGAGTTCCTCGCGCCGCAATACTTCGATGGTGGTTTCCACCATCTGATTGAGTTTCTCGGCCGCATTGTTGGAACGCGATTCCTGAAACCACGAGAGCCCGACCGACAGTACCACCATGCTGAAAATGATGACGGCGCCGTTCAGGTCTCCGATAAACACGGCCATGCCGGAAAGGATCAACAGCAGCAGGTTGAGCGGGTTGGCAAGCCGCAGCGCCAGCTGTTGCAGGAAGCTTTTCCTGATTTCGGTGGCAACGGTATTCGGGCCAAAGGTTTCGAGCCGCGTTTCAGCCTCGGATTCCAGCAGGCCCTGAATACTGGTATCGAGTTCACCGAGCGCATCCTCCGCGCCCATGCGGCTGATTTCCAGCAAACGCGCGGCAGCACGGCCGCTCGCGCGTGCACGCTCGGCGCTCGAGCGGCCCGTGTGACCGAGCGCACTCACTTTCAGCAGTTTACCGAATACCTTTAATTCCACCGCTGTACCCTATCCCGGATGAGATCAGGAACATTGACGACGGTGCGGAAGGAACAGTGTCTCGGGGAGATACCGTGATGGTCCGCGCGGTTGCCTTCGTTTGATGCCTGGCGGCAAGCATCCCGCGCGACCTGGAGAAGATCAGACGGGGGATGCGAAACCGGCCAGACCGGTTCCTGACAGACGTTTATAACTACAACTGCTACTGCCCACTGGGCATCCTCCGGTTGCGAAGCCGGCGCGGATGCTAGACCTGCGCGCGGGACGTGTCAACGGATTCGGTATGAATTTCGGCAAAACCCCGCTTTTACAAACAAAACTCGGTCCGGGACAGCACCCTCAAGCACACCGCCGAAAAAAAAGGCCGGTCCTTTGAGGGCCGGCCTGCATGAAAAAACCCGGGCGTTTTGCCGCTACTGCGGGTTCGGGCCCTGCACCACCTGCACCAGATCGGCCGGTCGCAGCCACTTCTTGTAGGCCGCCTGCACGTCCCCGGCCGTGAGTTTCAGGTAATGACGGGCCGCCACCTGCGGTTCGTCGAGCGGCAGACCATTGAGCGAGTAATAAAGCAGACTGTTACCGATGTTGCCCACGCTCGATTCATTCAGCGGTATCTGGCGCAACAGCAGCGCTTTGGCCCGATGCAGTTCGTCTTCAGTCACCGGCGCCTGCTGCATGGCATCGAGGTTCTTCACCACCAGGGCGCTGGCCCGGCTGACCTTGTCGGGATCGCTGCCGTACTCGACCGTGAACTGGCCGCGGGTCCGCGACAGGCTGAAGCGTGAACTTACGCCATACACCAGTCCGCTTTTCACGCGCAGATCCTGGTAAAGCCGGTTGGCGAACAAGCCGCCGCTCAGTACTTCGTTGCCGAGCGTCAGCGCGAAGCGGTCCTCGCTGTGCAGGTTGACGCCGACCATTTCGGTCAGCCGCACGTCGTCCTGTACGCGGCTCGTATCCGGCACCACGGCCTTGGCAGCCTTGTTGGCCGGTACCGGCGGCAAATCGACGTCCGGCTTCGGACCCGATGCTTTCCAGCCGCCGAAATATTTCTCGACTGCGTCCCTGGCCTGTGCCGGCGTAATGTTACCGATCACCACCAGCGTGGTCATGTCGGGCCGGAATACCTGCCCATAATAATGTTGCACGTCGCCCAGCTTGAGACCCATGATGCTTTGCGGCGTGGCTTCGCGCAGCGCCGGATCGCCCGCCGGCAGGAGAGCCTTCTCTGCGGCACGATCGAACAGGTAACCGGGGCTCTGCAACTGGCCGGCGGTGGCACGCGCCGTTTGAACCTGCACTACCTTGAATGCCTGCGCCGGCAAGGCCGGATGCATTTCGACATCGGCCAGGATCTGCAGCGCGCGATCGAACTGCGCAGCCGGGGTTTTGACCGAGAACGATGTACCGAAGCTGGCGCTGGCCGCGATATCGTCGAGTGCCGTCACCAGCTGAATGCGGTTGAGGTCGGACGTGCCGTATTCGAACAAACCATCAAGCACGCTCGACACGCCTTCCTGCCCTTTCGGGGTCTGCAGATCGGCCTGATTGCGAATGCCGCCATAGACACTCACGGTGTTGCTCACACTTTCCGGACGCACGATGAGTCTGATACCGTTCGGCAGTGTCGTCACCACCGGCGTCGCCAGCGCCTTCGGAATGCTCAGCCGCGACAACGCACGCTTGGCCCAGTCTGGCAACGCGACCGGTTTGCTGGTTCCGCTGCCAAATGATTCCGCACCGCCAAAGCCTTTGCCGGCCACCGGTTTGCCCGAGGATTCCGGCGTGAGAATTGCGGTGATGGCCTGATCCAGATTCAGGTACTGCTTTGCAACCCGGTTCACGTCGGCGACGGTCACCTTGTCGAGTGCCTTGACCAGATCGTCCGGCGCCTGACGGCCCTGCAAGGTCAATGCATTCGACCAGGCGTTGGCCAATCCCGACACCGAATTCTTTTCAAACTCGAACGACGCGATTTCGCTTTTCTTGGCGGCGGCCACCAGATCCGCCGGCACACCCTGCTTCACGACTTGCTGCAGACGCGCCTGGACTTCTTTGGTCAACGCGGCGGAATCGCCGCCCTTCGGAAATACACCAATGGCAAATCCGAGGCCCGCATCGGGAAAACTGTTGCCCTGAAAGCCCGCATACAGCGCCTTGCCTTCCGGGACCAGCGCGTACAGATTGCCGCGCTGGCTTGCCAGCACGTCGGTCAGAATCACACCGGCTGCGTAGTCTGGGCTCTGGTAACCCGGCATGCGGAACGACGTCAGCGTCAATCCGTACGGCAGATCGGTCGGCAGATTCAGCGTTTGCGCCTTGACCTTGCCCAACTTGACAACCGGACGCCGCGGCAATTGTTTGCGTGGAATGTCGGCGAACAGTTTTTCGACCTGCTGCAGCGCGACTTTCGGCTCCACATCGCCGACGATCACCAGCACCGCGTTATTCGGTGCATACCACGTGTCGTAGAACTTCTTCAGATCACCGGCCGTGGTTTTGTCGAAAGACGGCCGCGTACCCAGCGCATCGTGGGCGTACGGCGTGCCCTTGAACATCGCGCCCAGCAATTGCTTGTAGAACAGATAGGTCGGACTGGACAGATCGCGTGCGACTTCCTGTTCGATGGCGCCGCGCTCCTTGTCCCAACCCTGCTGCGTTGCATCGAGACCGCGCATCCGGATTGACTCGATGTGCAACGCCACATCCAGATCTTCGGCCGGCACCGTGAAATAGTACTGGGTAATGGTCTGTTGGGTGTCGGCGTTGGCATAGCCACCCATCGCCGCGGTAATGTTCATCAGCTGATCGGAGCTGAGTCCCGGGCTGCCGCGGAACATGGTGTGTTCCAGCGCGTGCGCGGTGCCGGGAAAGCCCGCCGGTGCTTCGTTCGAGCCGACGAGATAATTCATCTCGGTGGTCACTACGGGCGCCAGCTTGTTTTTTACAATCACCACGCGCAGGCCGTTTTTCAGGGTAGCGCGAAGCACGTCCCCCTGGTCGCCCCCCTGCGCCGCGATTGGCGCGAAAAACACCGGCAACGCCGCCAGCAGCAGCGTCGCAGTCTTGCGAAACACAGAATTCATTGAAAATCCCCCGGGAATCGGTTGCGGAAAACTTAACGCCCCTTTTGGGCGCGGCAGACTATGCCAAATCCACGCGCACTATTCAAATTTTCTTCGCCTGTGCGCCGTCGGGATGCAAGATATATCGCTCAGGGAACATAACCCAGATTCGGCGCCAGCCAGCGTTCGGCAGTGGCAAGTTCCATGTCCTTGCGTCGCGCATAATCCACAACCTGATCGCGGTTGATCCGGCCGACGGCGAAATAGCTCGAATCGGGGTGTGCAAAATAGAAGCCGCTGACCGCGGCGGCGGGCCACATGGCGTAGTGCTCGGTGAGTTTGATGCCGGTGCGGCGTTCGACATCGAGCAGCTTCCAGATGCTGCCCTTTTCCGTGTGCTCGGGACAGGCGGGATAGCCCGGCGCCGGACGAATGCCTCTGTACCGTTCCTGAATCAACGCATCGTTGTCGAGCTTCTCGTCAGCGGCGTAGCCCCAGAATTCCCGGCGCACGCGCTCATGCAGCAGTTCGGCAAACGCTTCGGCCAGACGATCCGCCAGCGACTTCAGGAGAATCGCGCTGTAGTCGTCATTATCTGCTGCAAAACGTTGCAAATGCGCCTCGATGCCGAGGCCTGCCGTAACCGCGAAGGCACCGAGAAAATCTTCGACGCCGGTTTCATGCGGCGCGACAAAATCGGCGAGCGAACGGTTCGGTTTGCCGGGCGGTTTTGCCTGCTGCTGGCGCAGAAAATGAAACGTGATCAGCTGTTCGTCACGGTTTTCGTTCCTGAACACCGCAACATCGTCGCCATTGATCGCGCTGGCCGGAAACAGCCCGTAGACCGCGCGAGCCTGCAGCCAGCTTTCCGCGATGACGCGATCCAGCATGCGATTCGCGTCGTCGAACAGTTTGCGCGCCGTCTCGCCTTTTTCAGGATCGTCCAGAATGCGTGGGTAGCTGGCCTTGAGCTGCCAGGTATGAAAGAACGGCGTCCAGTCGATGTACTGGCGGATTTCATCCAGCGGGTAATCGCTCAATACATCCACGCCAAGGTGGCGCGGCCTGACCGGCCGGTAGCCCCGCCATTCAATTCGGGTCCGATTGGCGCGTGCTTCGTCCAGGCTCAGCCATTGCACGTGTTCGTCGCGGGCGCTGTGCTGCGCTTTGAGTTCTGCGTATTCCTGCCGCACCGCCTCGGCAAACGCCTGACCGCCCTCGCCCAGCAGACTGGTCGCAACGCCGACCGCGCGTGACGCGTCTTTCACATAGGCAACCGGTCCGGCATATTGCGGGGCAATCTTGACGGCGGTGTGTGCGCGCGACGTTGTGGCGCCGCCGATCAGCAGCGGAATGGTGAAGCCCTCGCGCTGCATTTCCCTGGCGACATGCATCATCTCGTCCAGCGACGGCGTGATCAGACCGGACAGTCCGATCATGTCAACCTTCTCGTGACGCGCCGTATCGAGGATCTTCTGCGCCGGCACCATGACGCCGAGATCGAGCACGTCGTAGTTGTTGCACTGCAGCACCACGCCGACGATATTCTTGCCGATGTCGTGCACGTCGCCCTTGACGGTCGCCAGCAGAATCCGGCCCTTGGCACGCGTGGCACCATCTTTTTCCGCCTCTATATAAGGAATGAGGTGGGCAACGGCCTTCTTCATGACCCGGGCGGATTTGACCACCTGAGGCAGAAACATCTTGCCGGCCCCGAACAGATCGCCGACCACGTTCATGCCATCCATCAGCGGGCCTTCGATCACGTCTAGCGGCCGCTTGGCGATGCAGCGTGCTTCCTCCGTATCCGCTTCGATGTAATCGGCAATCCCCTGCACCAGGGCGTGACTCAGTCGCTCATTGACCGGCAACGTTCGCCAGGCCTGATCGGCTTCCGGCTTCTTGTTACCCTGCCCCAGCGTCTCGGCGAACCGCACCAACCGCTCCGCTGCATCGGCGCGGCGGTTGAGCAGCACATCTTCCACGTGTTCCAGCAAGTCCCCGGGAATTTCCTCGTACACTGCAAGCTGGCCGGCGTTGACGATCCCCAGGTCCATCCCGGCACGGATCGCGTGATACAGGAACGCTGCATGCATCGCCTCGCGTACCGTGTTGTTGCCGCGAAACGCAAACGACACGTTGCTGACGCCTCCGCTGATCAGCGTACCCGGCAAACGCCGTTTCAATTCACGTACGGCGCCGATGTAATCCACCGCATAATTGGCGTGCGCCTCGATACCGGTGCCGACCGCGAAAATATTCGGATCGAAAATAATGTCTTCGGCGGGGAAACCTGCTTTTTCCACCAGCAGCCGGTATGCGCGTTCGCAGACCGCCACCCGCCGTTCCACCGTATCGGCCTGCCCGCTTTCATCGAACGCCATGACCACCACCGCGGCACCGTAGCGGCGCGCGAGACGTGCCTCGTCGAGAAACTTTTTCTCACCTTCCTTGAGACTGATGGAGTTGATGATGCACTTGCCCTGCAGGCACTTCAGTCCCGCTTCGATAATCTCCCAGCGCGACGAATCGATCATCACCGGCACTTTGCAGATATCGGGTTCGGTGGCGATCAGGGTGAGAAAGCGGATCATTGCCGCGACGCCGTCGAGCATCCCCTCATCCATGTTCACGTCTATCAGCTGCGCACCGTTCTGCACCTGATCGCGCGCGACTTCCAGTGCCGTCTCGTAGTCGCCGGCCAGAATCAGTTTCTTGAAGCGGGCCGAGCCGGTCACGTTGGTGCGTTCGCCGACGTTCACAAACAGGCTGTCGGCACCGATGTTCAGCGCCTCAAGCCCGCTCAATCTGCATTTCGGTTCAACTGTAGGCACGGCCCGTGGCGCGCATCCGGATACCGCTGTAGATAAGGCCTTGATGTGCGCCGGAGTCGTGCCGCAACAACCGCCAACGATGTTGAGAAACCCGCTGCGCGCCCACTCCCCGATCAGCCCGGCCATGTGCTCCGGCGTTTCGTCGTAACCGCCGAACGCGTTCGGCAATCCGGCATTGGGATGCGCGCTGACGTAACAATCAGCCAGCCGCGACAATTCTTCCACGTACGGGCGCAGCTGTTCCGCGCCGAGCGCGCAATTGAGGCCGATACTGAACGGCCGCACATGCCGCACTGAATTCCAGAAGGCCTCCGGTGTCTGCCCGGACAGCGTGCGCCCCGACAGATCGGTAATTGTCGCCGAAATCATTACCGGTACGCGCCACCCGGTCATTTCGAAATGTTCTTCAATGGCGAACAGCGCCGCTTTGCAGTTCAGCGTGTCGAAAACGGTTTCGACCATCAGCAGATCGGCGCCGCCATCCAGCAGGCCGCGCACCGCATCGGCATAGGTTGCCCGCAATTGGTCGAAACTGACGTTGCGAAAACCGGGATCGTTCACATCAGGCGACAGCGATGCCGTGCGGTTCGTGGGCCCGAGGATACCCGCTACAAAGCGCGGTTTGCCCGGTGTCGACGATTCAACTGCTTGCGCCGCGCGTCGGGCGAGCTGGGCGGCTTCGCGATTCAATTCGTACACCAGCGCCTCGGTGCCGTAATCGGATTGCGAGATCGCCGTGGAATTGAAGGTATTGGTTTCGATGATGTCGGCGCCGGCCTCAAGATAGGCCAGGTGAATCGCTTCGATGACATCCGGGCGGGTCAGCGTCAGCAGATCGTTGTTGCCCTTGAGGTCGCGCGGGTGTTTCCGGAAACGCTCACCGCGAAAATCGGCTTCGGCGAGCTGATAACTCTGGATCATGGTGCCCATGGCACCGTCCAGCAGCAGGACACGCTTCGCGAGCAACCTGTCTAGAATGTCGCGGCAGGACGGTTGCCGGTCGTTCATGGTGCCGCCGTTCCCGCAGCCAGCGTGATACCTGCCGTCTTCTGCTCGGCTGTGCGTATTCCAAGCAGATGACAGATCGCGCGCGTCAGTTCGGGACGATTCAGCGTATAGAAATGAAATTCATGCACGCCCTCGCGCTGCAGCTGACGGCACTGTTCGCCCGCCACGTGCGCCGCGACCAGCCGGCGTGTTTCCGGATCGTCGTCGAGCCCTTCGAATTCCCGCGCCAGCGAAGCCGGTACGCTGGTGCCGCAACGGGCGGCGAAATTCGTTACCTGATTGAAATTGGTGACCGGCAGAATACCCGGTACCAACGGCATGGTTATGCCGTGTCGCATGGCACGGTCGCGGAAGCGCAGGTATACATCCACGTCGAAAAAAAATTGCGTAATGCCACGGGCCGCGCCGGCGTCCTGTTTGCGCCTGAGATTGTCCAGATCGGCTTCGGGCGAGACCGCATCGGGATGCACTTCCGGGTGGGCCGCCACGCTGATCTCGAAATCGGCAATCCGCTTCAACCCGGCAACCAGTTCTGCCGCAGACGCGTACCCTTGCGGGTGGGGCGCAAATTTCCTCGCACCGTCCGGCGGGTCGCCGCGCAGTGCCACAATGTGACGGATACCGGCTTCCCAGTAACGGCTGGCGATTGCATTGATTTCGACCCTGCTTGCGTTTATGCACGTCAGATGAGCGGCGGGCCGCAAACCGAGTTCCCGCTGGATATTGACGACCGTCTCGTGGGTGCGCTCGCGCGTGGACCCGCCGGCACCATAGGTAACGGACACAAATCTGGGGCCCAACGGTGCCAGTCGTTTCAGTGCATCCCACAGCTTCCGTTGCATCTCGGCGCTGGCCGGTGGAAAGAATTCGAAGGAGATGTTGGGCCGTACGGGGAACGCTGTACGATCCCAGCTAGTGGAAAGAGAATTCATCCTGACTCCCGACGCTTTAGCAGTCGGTGCGGCAACCGGCGCCACACCGTTGATCGCCCTGCAAGTTGTCACTTAATCGGCGATTACGTTCTTGCTGTCCGAAGATACGGCTGGCGTCGCGTTCCGGATGCGCACGCCAGCCTTTCGGACAACAAAAAACCCGCTCAGCGTTGCTTCCGGTGAAGGCGCTAAAGCAGGTTCTTTGGGACACCGCTTTAGCCGTATTTATTAAGCGCCCGCAAGCTGAGTATCAAATCGGCGCTGATGAAATTATTGACCCGGTGGCCGGGTCTGTCAACTGGCTGGCGGCCGGCCGCGCTGACGAAGGTGCCGCCAGATATACCAGACGGCACCCAGGATAATCAATCCGGCAATAACCCCATCGAACCGATGGAACCAGACGCCCAGCGTGTCCCAGTGTTCGCCCAGCCGCAGCCCGACCCAAGCCAGTGCCCAGCACCAGATGAGCGAACCGACAAATGTGTAAATAATGAACTTGACCAGCGGCATGCGCGCAACGCCGGCCGGAAACGCGATAAAGGTACGCACTACTGGCAGCAGCCTGCCGATCAGAATGGTTATGTCGCCATGGCGCCCGAACCAGCGATCCGCCAACGCCAGATCGTGATGCGACACCAGAATGTAGCGGCCGTACTTTTCGACCAGCGGACGCCCACCGTATGCGCCCACCCAATATGCAACCAGCGAACCCAGCACGCAGCCGACTGCGCCGCTGACTGCAACCAGCCACAGAACAAACTCGCCACGGAACACCAGATATCCTGAAAACGGCATGATGATTTCGGACGGCAGCGGAATGCACGCACTCTCGATCGCCATCAGCAGCACAATCCCGCCGTAGCCGAGCGTTGAAATTGTTGAAATGAGGAACCCGGCGAGCAGCGCCAGCAATTTGCCCAGCATGCGTGCTTACAACCTGGAAGGTGGTGGTGCCGGCGGCGGCGGGGTCGGCACCCGCGGTGCACTGCGGATTTCCGCCATGCGCAACCGCAGACCGAGCTCGACCGTGCGGTCCGGCGGAATCTGGTAGAAATCGGTTGCGCGAATCGCATTGCGTGACATGAACGCAAACAGTTTTTCACGCCAGGTCATCATGGTTGGCGTATTCCGGGTCGGTACCAGCGTTTCACGCCCGATGTAGTAAGTGGCCGTTTCCGGATCAATCACCAGACCGAAATCCTTGGCCTTGCGCAGTGCCTGCGGCACGTTGGGAATCTGCATGAAGCCGTAATGTGCGAGCACCCGATAGAAGCCCTGGTCGAGCGTCTCGACCTCCAGCCGGTTTTGCGGATGCACAAACGGCACGTCCTCGGTAAGGATGGTCAGCAGCACGATCTGCTCATGCAGCACCTGATTGTGCTCAAGGTGATGCTGAAGCATGGGCGGCGTACCCAGGTTCGGCGCGGTCATGAATATCCCAGTGCCGCGTACACGTACCGGTTTTTCCACGCGAATGCGGTCCAGAAACTGGTCCAGCGGCTCGGTGCTTTCACGCAGACGATTGATAAGATTCTGGCGGCCCGTGCTCCAGGTCGACATGATGGTGAAGCCGATAATTGCCACCATCAACGGAAGCCAGCCACCATCCCAGATCTTGAAGATGTTGGCAATGAAGTACATCAGATCAACAATCAGAAAGCAGCCGGTAATAAATCCGACCAGCAGGATGTTCCAGCGCCAGCGATCGCGCATCGCAAAAAACATCAGAATCGTGGTGATCACCATGGTCGAGCTGACTGCGACACCATAAGCCGATGCCAGGTTGTCGGAACTCTTGAAGCCCAGCACGATGGCGATCGTGGATATCATCAAAATCCAGTTCAGCGACGGAATGTAGATCTGGCCTTTTTCATCCATTGATGTACGCACGATGGTGAGACGCGGACTCTGACCGAGTTGAATGGCCTGACCCATGAGTGAAAAGGCGCCTGAGATCACCGCCTGCGATGCGATGATGGTGGCTGCCGTAGCGAGCGCCACCAACGGATACAGGAACCAATCCGGCGCAAGACTGTAAAACAGTTGCTGCACGGGTTGACCCGGGCGTGCAAGCATGGCGGCACCCTGACCGAAATAGTTCAATAACAAGGCCGGCATGACGTAACCGAACCAGGTTAGCCGGATCGGCCTGCGTCCGAAATGGCCGAGATCCGCATAGAGGGCTTCCGCGCCGGTCACGCACAGGAAGACAGCGCCGAGAACCACGATATCGGCGAAGCCGTGATGAATGACGAAACCAAGTGCATAGCCCGGATCAATCGCGGCAAGAATATGAGGTTGCCGTACAATCCAGACCAGTCCAAGCAAACCAATAACGGCAAACCAGATCGCGGTAATTGGGCCAAAAACCGCACCGACGCGACTCGTGCCCCCGCGTTGAAAGATGAACAACCCGACGAGAATAACGACAGTGATGGTGATGATTATCGGCCGCGAAAATACGGCGGCGCCGACCTGAAGGCCTTCGACCGCACTCAGTACCGAGATGGCCGGCGTCAGCATCCCGTCTCCATATAACAGCGCGGCACCAAAGATACCGAGCGAAATCAGGATCGCGGATCGTTTCCTGTTGCGAGTACGCCACGGGTCCAGCAACGCCAACAGCGCGAGAATGCCACCCTCACCTTTGTTATCGGCGCGCAGCACAAACAGCTGGTATTTGATGCAGACAATGATGACCAGCGACCAGAACACCAGTGACAGCACGCCGAGTACGTTGTCGGGCGTGGTCTGCAATCCCGAGCCGGAAGCAAACGAACTGCTGATCGCATACAGCGGGCTGGTGCCGATGTCGCCGAACACCACGCCCAATGCAGCGAGACTGAGTGCCGCCAGGCGCTTGTTGCTGTATGAGGTGGAATCGCCGTTGCCGCTCGCCGCAGCAGAACGGCCGCGAAAGAATGTCTGTGTCGCATTCGGATCGGTCTTGTTGCCCATCCTGTCCCCATCTCCGGGCTCCCAAAAACACAATCGGCTGGTCTCGTGGGAGTACCAGCCGGCATCGGTTTACGGTGCAGGAGAGTGACGCACCCGGCGCCTGTCATAAGAGGGCGCGCATTATACCCCAAAGGGCCGCGCTAACAACCGGCATCAAGCTGGCCAAACCAGCCACATAACCGCTTGTTATCTTTAGATATTCTTGTGATGGCGGAGCAAAAAACCCCGCAACTCGCGTTGCGGGGCCGGATATGGCGTCCCCAGGGGGAGTCGAACCCCCGTTACCGCCGTGAAAGGGCGATGTCCTGGGCCTCTAGACGATGGGGACGAGGCTTGATCCTAAAACACCCGACTTGCCCTGTTAGATCTGACGGCAGCCGTCACACCAGGGCGACGGCCGGAACGCACTCAAATCGAGGGTTTGGTGGAGCTAGCCGGGATCGAACCGGCGACCTCCTGCATGCCATGCAGGCGCTCTCCCAGCTGAGCTATAGCCCCACGCGGGGCGCGTATTGTCCGGTCTGCGCCCCGTACTGTCAACCAAAAGGCGGCTGTTTTCAGGCCGCAGGCGCCTCGATGTGCGCGATCGCGCGCGCCACCCGCGTGAGGACCGTGTCACGGCCAAGAATTTCCAGCGTGGCGTCAATCGGAGGGGACACCGTGCCCCCCGAAACCGCCACCCGCAACGGCTGCGCGACCTTGCCGAGTTTGATCCCGAGCGCCGTCACGCAGGCTTCCAGCGCGGCGTGAATCTGCTCCGCCGACCAGTTCTCCAGTGCAGTGAGCCGCGACTGCATGTCGCGCAACGCCGGCAGCGTCTCCGCATTCAGGTTCTTCGCCGCCGCCTGGGCATCATATTCGGCAAATTCCTCGAAGAAGAAGCGGCTCGCCAGCGCCATGTCCTTGAAGGTCTTGGCACGCTCGGCCTGAGCGCGCACCACGGCGGCCAGTTTGTTCGCATCGTCAACTTTCAGCCCGATGCGTTCGAGATGCCAGCGGAGTTCGGTACCGAGACGTGTCGCGTCACCCTGTTTGATGTAGTGCTGATTCAGCCACAAGAGCTTGTCCGGATTGATGGCGGACGCGGATTTGTTGACATCGGCGATGTCGAACAGCGCGACCATTTCGTCGCGGCTGAAAATTTCCTGATCGCCGTGGGACCAGCCCAGTCGCACCAGGTAATTGAGCACCGCTTCCGGCAGAAAGCCGTCTTCGCGATACTGCATCACCGACACCGCGCCGTGACGCTTGGAGAGTTTGGTGCCATCCGGACCCAGAATCATCGGCAGATGTGCATACTCCGGCGGCGTCACGCCCAGTGCCTTGAAGATGTTGAGCTGGCGCGGGGTATTGTTGATGTGATCGTCGCCGCGAATCACATGGGTAATACGCATGTCCATGTCGTCAACCACAACCGTGAAATTGTAGGTCGGCGTACCGTCGGAACGCGCAATGATCAGATCGTCCAGTTCCGAATTCTCGAACACGATGTCGCCGTGCACGAGGTCGTGAATGATTGTCTGGCCCTGCTCGGGATTCCTGAACCGCAACACCGGTTGCACGCCCGGAACCGGCTCGGTCCGATGCCGGCAACGCCCGTCATAGCGGGGCTTTTCCTTGCGGGCCATCTGCTCGGCGCGCATCTGCTCGAGCTCCTGTTTGGAGCAATAGCAGTGATAGGCGTGCCCCTGCTCGTACAACTGCCTTGCCACTTCGCGGTAGCGGTCGAAGCGCCGGGTCTGATAGAACGGACCTTCATCCGCTTTAAGATCGAGCCAGGCCATGCCATCGAGAATCGCCTGCACCGCCTCATCGGTCGAACGCTCGCGGTCGGTATCCTCGACGCGCAGAATGAACTGGCCGTGATGATGGCGGGCGTATAGCCAGCAGTAGAGCGCGGTGCGCGCACCGCCAATGTGCAGGAAACCGGTTGGACTGGGGGCAAAACGGGTTCGGACGGTCATGAACGAGACCACAGGGAAAAGTAAAACGGCTATTTTATCAGATGCCCGGCGGGCGCCGGGCGATCATTTATAGAACCAGCTCAGGCTCACTTCGGCGCGGTTGCCGTTGGCGGTATGTTCGCCCGCAACCATGATGCCGATGTACCGGGACTTGAAGCCTAGCCCCAGACGCTCACCGAATGGGCGGCGCCCGAAATCGGTATTGCGCTCGGTGAAGATCGCGCCATCCAGTTCCAGATAATTCGTCAGCATGCCGCGGAATCCGTAGTTGACGCGCCAATAGCTGTCGGCGCGGCTGCCCAGCGAGGCACTTAGGGCGTCACGGTAGTAGCCGATATCCACAAAGAAAGACGTGCGGTCGTTGTAGGCCTGGTGCGTGCCGATGGCGATACCCGTCAGGTTTTCGCTGCCCGGCAGCGTATCGAAATCGAGTTTGTTCCATTGTCCGAGCAGATAGACGGAATTGGAAAAATCGTAGGAAAACCGGATGCCGTCGCCGGCAGAACGGTCATTGAAATAATCGGAGCGCATCGAAAGGCGATTGACCTGCAGGTAGCTGTAGCTCATCGGATCCGTTTGCGGCGGCTGTGAATTGCCGCTGTTGTCCTGGGCACGGACGGCAAATGGAATGAGGCAAAGCAGTGCCAGCAGTGCCGGAACGATCCGGTTATTCATGCGTGTTCTCCTGTTATTCCTGCATCAGGTCGAGCCGGGTGGCGAGCCAGCGCGTGGTGGTCGCCTGCACCAGTATCGTGACCAGAATCGCGACAAACGTCACGCCAGCAATTATATCCGCTGCGGGTGCCCCGCCGCCGATCAGCAACCCGGCCAGGGCACCGGGTATCACACCGGTTTCACGCGTCCAGCACATGAACAGGAGTTCGCGCCAGCTCCACCGGGCACGCCGGTCCGGCGCCGCGCATAGCAACACGGTGACCGGTCTCGCCAGCAGCATGAACACCAGTACGACGCCGAGACTGCCCCACAGATGGGCACCGATCAGGCTGAAATTCACCTGCATGCCAAGCAGGATGAAAATGAACACGCGCATCACCAGCGACGTGATGTCTACGTATTCCAGCAGTCGCCGGGTTTCGCCGGGTTCCAGCCTGAAGCCGAACAATTCGCGATTGCCGATGATGATACCCGCAACGAACACCGCCATGAAACCGCTGGCGTGCATGTCATCCGCGCCGAGATAGGCGCCCGCAACCGCCATCAATGTGACCAGCGGCGCATATTCCCGGAAAAATCCGTAACGATGATGACCTATCAGGAACGCAGCCAGGTATCCAAGCACCAGCCCCGAACCGATGCCGATGCCGGCCTGAAGCAACAGAGATTCGAATGAAGTCAGCGGCGAAAATTCGCGCGTGCCTACCGCGATCCCCAGGATCGTAAACGTCAGGATGGCCCCCATTGCATCGTTGAACGCCGATTCGCTGGTCACAGCCTGTGCCAGCCGCTCGCGTACACGCACCTGCTTGAATACCGGTACCAGTGTCGCGGGATCGGTGGACGCGATCACGGACCCCAGCAACAGCGCCGACAGCCACGACAGTCCGAGCAGATGATGCGCGGCAACGGCAGTGATCAGCGCAGTGACCAGCACGCCGACCGTGGCAATCGCGGTCAGCGTGATCCAGATCTCTTTCAGCACCGACAGTCGCAGCGACGCCCCACCGTCGAACAGAATATATGACGCACCAAAAATGAGAATCAGCTGACCGAGGGTCGAATTCGCGGGCAGACTGACAAGACCGCTCACGGCCGGCCCGAGGACGATGCCGGCAAGCAGGTACAACACAATGTCGGGAATACGGGTACGCTGCGCAATATAGCCGCACACCGCACCTGAACCCAGCACGACGCCCGCGAGCAGCAGCACATGCTTGGCGGCGGTGAGACTGGTTGCCGATTCCACTCTGAACTCACTCCTTCAAGCCATGTAAACCAGTACCAACAGTGCGGTCGCACCCAGTACGATCGTATAAGGTAGCGCCATCCACATCATGCGCAGATACGAAAGGCGTATCAACGGAGCAAACGCCGACGTCAGCAAAAACAGAAACGCAGCCTGGCCATTGGGCGTGGCGATACTGGGTATATTGGTTCCGGCGTTGACCGCGATCGCAAACAACCTGAATTGTTCGTTGCTGATATGGCCGCTGGCCAGCAGCCCTGCAAGCTGCTTGATGTAGACCGTCGCGACAAACACATTGTCGCTCACCATGGATAGAATGCCGTTGGCAAGATAAAACAGCACCACACGTGCATTGCCTTCGAATCCCAGCACCCAGCGCACCACCGGATCAAACAACTGTGCTGTGTGAATGACGGCTACCACTGCAAAAAATACCACCAGCAAGGCGGTAAACGGCATGGCTTCCTCGAATGCATGAGCAACCCGGCGTTCTTCGACCACGCCCGTGAACGACGTCAGGATCACCAGCAGCCCCAGACCGATCAGCCCGACCTCGGCGACATGCCACGCGAGTGCAACAATCAGCAATAAACCGGCGAAGGCCTGCGTCAACTGCACCAGCAATTCGCGCGGGGTGAGCTGCGCAGCATGCGACCGGGCATGCTGTGACAGCACCGCACGCACGCCCTCCGGCATCTGCACGCCGTAACCGAATCGGCGGCTCTTCTCCAGTATCACGACCATGATCAGTCCGACACACAACACCGCCAGACTGATTGGCAGCATTGCCTGCGAGAACTGCAGGAAATTCCATCCGGCCGCTTCGCCAATCAGGAGATTCTGTGGCTCGCCCACCAGTGTCGCGACGCCCCCCAGCGCCGTTCCTACCAGCGCGTGCATCATCAGGCTGCGCAGAAACCCACGGAACTGCTCCAGTTCCTCGGAGTCGGGCACTGATTCCCCATCGCGGCTCAGACTAGCGTGATACACCGCGTAAAAGCCGCCACACACGGTAATCAGCACCGCGGTCACGGTAAGCGCATCAAGGAATGCCGACAATACCGCCGACACGCCACAAAACAGCAGACTGAGCAGCCATTTGCGCCGCACCGCCAGCAGCAGCCAGGAAAATGCTTTCAGCAGCAACTCCTGCATGAAAAAGATGCCCGCCACCATGAACATCAACAGCAGGATGACGGGAAGATTGTGTTTCACTTCGGCGTAGACCGCCCCCGGCGCCGCCATCTTCAGCAGCAGCGCTTCGAGTACCAGTAATCCTCCCGGCTGCAATGGATAACACCGCAACGCCATGCCCAGCGTGAAAATGAACTCGGCCACCAGCAGCCAGCCGGCAACAAACGGGCCCGTCATGACGAGTATCAAAGGATTCAGGATCAGAAAGGCGAGGACGCAGAGCTTGTACCAGGCAGGCGACGATCCCAGAAACAGACCGGCGGCAGCAACCGCAAAATCACCGGCAGTCCGGCGCGGCAATCCCTCTCCCGTCCGCACTCAATCCTCCTGCCACAAACATTGCCCGCCGCTCGCCTTGGCGATTGCGGCGAGCTTGTTGCGGTGCAATTCGCGTTCCTCGTCGGTGGCACGCAGCACGCACAGATTCAAACCGGCACGATCCACCTGCTTTCTGCCGGTTCCCTGCCCGCGCCCCGTGAGGTCGGCCGAAGGATCGAGCAGCAACGCGGCCTGCCCGCCGGTCATCGCCAGATAGACATCGGCCAGAATCTGCGCGTCCAGCAATGCCCCGTGCAGCTGTCTGCTGGAATTATCGATGTTGTATCGTTTGCACAGTGCATCGAGGCTGTTCTTCTGCCCCGGATGCAGGCGTCGCGCAAGTTCCAGGGTATCGAGCACCGTACAGCGGGTCGCGATATCCGATACGCCGTTGTCAAGTCGCGCCAGTTCGTGATTGATGAAACCGACATCGAAACTGGCGTTGTGAATGATCAGTTCGCTGCCGTCGACAAATCTCAGAAATTCATCCGCGATTTCGGCAAACCGCGGCTTGTTGGAAAGAAAATCATTGTTGATGCCGTGCACATCCAGTGCGCCCTGATCAACTTCACGTTCGGGATTGATGTATTGCTGGAAGGTGCGGTTGGTGGGACGCCGGTCGACCAGTTCGACGCAGCCGATTTCAATGATGCGATGTCCTTCCGCCGGTTCCAGTCCGGTGGTTTCCGTATCCAGCACAACCTGTCGCATGTTCAGCGCGCCTCCTGTGTTCTGGTGCCGAGCAGTTCGTCAATCGCTTCGTTAGCTAACTGGTCGGCCCGCTCGTTACCGGGATGCCCGGTGTGGCCGCGTACCCAGTGCCAGCTGACCTGATGCCGTGCCGCAGCCTGGTCGAGTGCCTGCCACAGATCAATGTTTTTTACCGGTTTCCGGTCGGCGGTTTTCCAGCCGCGCACTTTCCAGGACGGCAGCCACTCGCTGATCCCGCGGCGGACGTATTCGGAATCCGTATACAGTGCTACGTCGCATGCGCGCGTCAAGGCGTTCAATGCCCGCACGGCGGCGGTCAGTTCCATGCGGTTGTTCGTCGTCAACGCTTCTGCGCCCTTCAGCGTTTTTTCACGCCCTCCGCTCTGCAGCAGCACACCCCAGCCGCCGGGACCCGGATTGCCTCGGCATGCGCCGTCGGTATAAATCGTCACGTCGCTCACACAATCTCCCGCGTGGTGGGCTTGATCACTCCGGCAAACGCACGCTGAGGACGCAACCGCTGGCGGCGCAACGGCGTAAGACACAGGACGCGCTTGCGCGCCGCCAGCATATAGGCGCCTGCGGTCACGCGCCAGCGCCATTGATCGAGAAATCCGCTCCGTACCAGCAGCGCCTTGCGTGTCAGCGGCGGGCGAAACAGATAATGTCTGAGACAGACAATTTCAAATCCGAGCACGGATAACCATTCCCGCAGACGGCCTGCACGCACACACCGGCCGCGCGTGGGTATGGAAGACACAAACCGCTGCCGAAGGCCCCATGGTCCCCACGGATGGAATCCCAGCACGATGAGATGGCCTTCGCCGACCAGCGCACGCTCCGCTTCGCGCAGTACCTGATAAGGGTCAGCTGCGTATTCAAGCGTATGCGGCAAGAGAATTGCATCCACCGAATCGCTCGCGAACGGCAGATACGCGGGATCGGCGCGCAAATTGGCATCGTCTGCCTGCGGATCGAGCATGAGCTGCGAACGGATCGGGCTCGATTGCAGCAGATCGTGTCCCGGCCCCCAGGCACCGGCCTGCACCAGGTAAAACCCGAATACCGTCGGCAATATTTCCGAAAGCACGACACGCTCCTGACGCAGCAGATAGGCACCGGTGCGGCCCTGGAAGCGGCTGTGCAAATCGCTGGTCATCGGTAATTCGGCTGACGGGAGTTGAACGGGTTCATGACCGATGACACTAGCACACCATGCCCGGGTTTGGCTGTGAACCATCGGTCCGGTAACATCGCTGCATGGATTTTGAGCCAACACCGATTCCCGCATTCCGTGACAACTACATCTGGTTGGTGAAACGGGGCGATTCGGCACTGGTGGTGGATCCCGGAGACGCCGAACCGGTGCGGGCATATCTCTCCGGCAACCGGCTGCGGCTCGCCGCGATTCTGATTACCCATCATCATCCGGACCACGCGGGCGGCGCGGCAGCACTTGCATCGGATGCCGGCTGCCCGGTATACGGGCCGGCCACTGAGGCCATCGCTGCCGTCACCGCGCCGGTCCGCGAAGGGGACGAAGTCGTCATTCCGGCCTTGCAGGCCCGTTTCAGGGTGCTGGATATTCCGGGGCACACCGCCGGGCATGTCGCGTACACGGGCCACAATATAGTATTCTGCGGCGATACGCTGTTCAGCGCCGGCTGTGGGCGCCTGTTTGAAGGCACCGCGGCCCAGATGAGTGATTCCCTGGCGAAACTGGCGGGCCTGCCGGATCAGACGGCGGTGTGTTGCGGCCACGAATACACCCTGGCCAACCTGCGGTTTGCACAGACGGTGGAGCCTGGCAATCCGGACATTCTGGCCTATGCTGAAAAGGCGAAGGCCCGGCGGGAACGTGGCGAGCCCACCCTGCCCTCACTGTTGGGGCTGGAGCGGCGGATTAATCCGTTTCTGCGTTGTGGCGAGCCGTCGGTGATGGCGGCTGCGGCGGGACAGGCAGGTCACGAGATGGCCGATCCGGTTGAGGTGTTTGCGGTAATCCGCAACTGGAAAGACAAATTTACGTGAGGTTCTTGCCAATCATGACCCGACGCACACTCCTTTCTGTCTGTTTTCTGTGCGCCTGTGGCCTCGCACTCGGCGGATGCAGTTCGCTCGGAACATCTCCGCGGAGTGTTGCACCAGCCACCACTAACGCTGCGCCGCCCGCACCCGATCCTGCTGCGACTTCCGACAGCGGCACGCCGATTCCCGACGTTGACAACACGGCGCCGGTCATTCAGTGGCAGGACCTGACCATCACCACGGTTCCAAAACATTACGACAACCTGTGGAATTACCTTGGCAAGCATTTCACGCTTTCCGCAGCGGACGGCGATGGTCGTGTCCAGCGTGAACTGGACTGGTTTTCTTCACACGGCGAGTATCTGCAGCGCGTAGCAACGCGTGCCCGACCCTATCTTTACTACATCGTGCAGGAAATTGACGCCCGCAAGATGCCGCTCGATATTGCATTACTGCCGGTGGTGGAAAGCGCATTTGACCCGTTTGCCTACTCGAATGCGCGCGCCGCCGGATTGTGGCAGTTCATACCCGGAACCGGCCGTCATTTCTCACTGAAGCAGGACTGGTGGTACGACGGTCGCCGCGATGTTGCCGAGTCCACCCGGGCTGCTCTCGACTACCTGCAGTACCTGCACGATCAGTTCAACGGCGACTGGCTGCTCGCATTGGCCGCCTACAATTCGGGCGGTGGCACTGTCAGCCGGGCGATCGCCTACAACCAGCGCCGTGGTCTGCCCACGGATTTCTGGCATCTGAACCTGCCCGCGCAAACCCGCGCCTACGTGCCTCGCCTGCTGGCAATCTGCAAACTGGTCGCGACACAGGGCCATTTCGGCGTAGATCTGCCACCAATTCCCAATTCGGCCTATCTTGCACAAGTTGATGTCGGCGGACAGATCGATCTGGCCACGGCGGCAAAGCTCGCCGGCATCACCACCGAGCAGATGTATCTGCTCAATCCGGGCTTCAACCGCTGGGCCACGGATCCGGATGGCCCCTACACACTGCTGGTGCCGCTCGACAAACAGGCCGCCTTCCAGCAAGGGCTTGCTGCGATGCCGCCGCATGACCGCGTGCAATGGGCAACGCATCGCGTACGGAATGGCGACACGCTGGGCGGGATTGCGCACCGCTATCACACCACGCTGGCGGTGCTCCGCGAGTTGAACGGGATTCACGGCAACATGATTTATCTGCACCAGACCCTGCTGGTGCCGGTAGCACGCGCCACCCTTGCCGATGCAGCGCTGGACGCCGAAGCACGGGTTGCAAGACTGCAAAACCACGACAGCGCACACGTGCATCACGTGCGCAGCGGTGAATCGCTGTGGACCATCGCGCGCCACTACGGCGTGGACGTAAAGCAGCTTGCGGCATGGAATCGCATCAGCGTACACAGCCTGCTCCATGTCGGACAGCGCCTGGTCATTCGTTCAGGCTCTGCCCACTTCAGCATGGTGTCCTTTGAACAAGGTCCGGACAACACGCATCGCACCATTTACTACACCGTACGCCAGGGTGATTCCCTGTCATCCATATCGAGCCGCTTCCGCGTCAGCGTCGGTGAAATTGCCGGCTGGAACAATCTCGACACCGGCGACTACCTCCAGCCCGGGCAACGATTGACCCTGCATGTGGACGTAACCGACCAGTCCACGAGCAGCTGAACTATTCCAATAACCGATTCTCAGGAGTTTTCATGGGCTTTTTGAACGGCAAACGCGCGCTTATTGTCGGACTCGCCAGTGAACGATCCATTGCTCACGGCATTGCCTCCGCTTTCAAGCGCGAAGGCGCGGAGCTTGCTTTCACCTATCAGGGAGACCGGCTCAAGGATCGGGTCATTACCATGGCCAAGGAAGAGTTCGATTCAGAACTGGTATTTCCCATGGATGTAGCGAGCGATGAAGAAATAGAGGCGGCATTTGCCGCACTCGGCAAATACTGGGATGGTCTGGACATCATCGTGCATTCGGTTGGATTCGCGCCTCGCGACCAGTTGTCAGGCAATTTCGTTGATGTCATTAATCGCGAGGGCTTCCGCATCGCTCATGACATCAGCTCGTACAGTCTGGCCGCACTGGCAAAGGCCGGAAGACCCCTGATGCAGGGCCGTCATGGATCGATTCTGACGCTCAGCTATCTCGGCGCAGTGAGAGCAATCCCCAACTACAACGTCATGGGTCTCGCCAAGGCGAGTCTGGAAGCCAACGTCCGGTTCCTGGCCAATGCCCTCGGTCCTGAAGGCACCCGCGTCAACGGCATCTCGGCCGGCCCCATCAAGACGCTGGCTGCCGCCGGCATCGGCGGGTTCCGCTCGATACTGGAACACGTGCAGAAAATCACGCCGTTGCGGAAAAACGTCACGACCGAGGATGTCGGCAATGCTGCCGCGTTTCTCTGCTCGAATCTGGCGGCCGGTATCACCGGAGAAATCCTGTATGTGGATGCCGGTTACAGCCACGTAGGCATGAACCTGGACTGATATTCGGCTGTTCAGCAGACGCGAAAACAACAAGGACCGCTGACGCGGGCCTTGTTGTTTTCAGACCTTGAAATCGCCAAACAGCTATTGCTGTTGCTGTTGCATGTTTTCGCGATTGATCTTGACCTTTGCGTGCTGCCGCAGGTTCGCCACATAGGCCGCAAACTCCGCCTGTGAGTTCATGCGCATCAGATCGCGCCGGGTCATCTGTGCCTGCTGTTTGCTCATGCTGCCGAGATCGCCCGGTTTGACGTCGCTCAGTATGAACGCCGCCTGATCACCTCCGTCAAGCGCAACCGCGTCGATTACCGGTTTTTTGCCGGATGGCGCGTTCGCTGCAAATGCCGCAGACAACAGCGGCCCCGGAACTGAAGCATCATGGCGGCCGACGTATCTGGGTGGCGCCAGCTTGGCAGCGTATTTCTTGGCCACCGCAGCTGGCGATTGCCCGGCCTTGAGTGCCGCCACTATTTCGCCTGCCACTTTGGCCGCCAGTTGCTCCGCCTGCTGCTGTTGCAACAGTGTGACGATCGCGGATTTTACGTCGGCCAGCGGTTTTTGCTCGCTCGGCGTATGGCCTTTGACGCGAATCACCACGACGTGATTCGGTCCCAGTTGCACCGGTTCGCTGTTCAGGCCCTGATCAAGGACCCCGGTACTGAACGCGGCCTTGCGGACCGCCGGGTTTGCCGCAATACCGGTGCCACTGTCGTGGGTCACATCGGCGACGGTCTGGATCGGCAGATTGAGCTGCTTGCTGACCGTATCCAGCGAATCGGGATGCTCGTATGCCAGGTTCGCCAGCTGATCGCCCAGCGCGTAGTACTCGTCTTCGGCCTTTTTCTTGGCGTAATTTGCCGCCAGCTGCGCGCGCACTTCGCTGAAGGGTTTGGTTTCTCCCGCCCGGATGCCGTCAAGCTTGATGATGTGATAGCCGTATTGGGTACGAACCGGCCCTGTGATTTCGCCAATCTTTTTCATGTCGAACAGCGCGTCTTCAAACGGCTTCACCATCATGCCGCGGCTGATCCAGCCCAGATCGCCGCCATTTTTCGCCGAACCCGGATCGTCCGAATACTTCTCCGCAAGCTTGGCAAAGTCGGCGCCGGCCTTGAGTTGCTTCAGGATATCCTCCGCCTTGGCCTTGGCGGCCGCGTCCGCTTTGGGATCCTTGCCGCTCACTGCAATCAGGATATGCTGCGCCTTGCGCGTTTCCTGTTGCTTGAATGTCGCTATCTTCTGCTGGTATTCAGCCTGCAAATCCGCCTCGGTCGGCTTTATGCCATTGGCGAGTTGTGCCTGATCGAGTTCGACATAGCTCAGGGTGACTTTCTCCTGTGTCATGAACTGATTGGCATGCGCCTTGTAATATGCGGCGACGTCCGCATCCGAAACCCTGGCCAGCTTGAGATAGTTCTTGGCCGGCAGCGTCAGGTAAGCCAGTTGCCGTTGCTGATCACGAATTGCGACATCCTGTTGCAACTCCGGCGCGGTGATGAAGGCACTGTCCTGGATACCGGTCTGCAGTTGCTGGGCAGCCAGACCCTGCCGTTCCTGCTGTTCAAACGTGGTTGGAGTAAGACCGATGCTTTGCAGTGCGCTGCTGTAAACCTGAGCGGAAAATTTGCCGTCAATCTGGAATGCCGGGATCTGCTGGACTGCCGCCACCAGCTGTGCATTTCCGATTGCGTAGTGCCGGCTCGCAATCTCCTGGTTAATCAGGGATTCGTCGATGAGTCGCTGCAGGACCTCTTCACGCAACTGCTTCTCATCGATCATATCCGGCTTGAAGGATGCGCCGAACATCTGCTCCATGCGCTGATACTGCTGCTGGTAGGCCTGATTGAAAATCTCGGGCGTTATCTCGGTGCCATTGACGCTCGCAACCGACGTATCAGCACTGGCAGTAAAATAGGAATTGATACCCCAAAGTGCGAACGGGCCGATAATCATCACGAGAATGATGCCCGTCAACCACTTGGGAATGTTGTCTCGGAATGCCTGAATGACCATGGCGCATACCCCGAAAACCTGAAGAAACCCTAACTTAACCAAGACCCAACGAAAAGGGCGCCACAGGGGCGCCCTTTCGGGACTTAATGGCGGAGTGGACGGGACTCGAACCCGCGACCCCCGGCGTGACAGGCCGGTATTCTAACCAGCTGAACTACCACTCCAATTCATGGTGGGTGCTGCAGGGATCGAACCTGCGACCCTCGCCTTGTAAGGGCGACGCTCTCCCAGCTGAGCTAAGCACCCCGGGGTTATTCACCCTGGGACAGAGCCGGTCAGTTTACTGCATCCCGGAGTTCCTTGCCAGCCTTGAACCCGGGCACATTGCTGGCCGCGATATTGATCGTATC
>DASSOA010000015.1:0-3714 GCA_035701115.1 Gammaproteobacteria bacterium | reverse complement strand
ATCCGCGTTACCGGGACTTCCCGATCGCACTGTTTCTGCCGGCTGCTTCCGGTTTCGCAGCGCTGTCACTCAACCGCGAAAGCAGTCTTTCCCGCGCCACGCTTGAAACGCGAATTCTGTCGGGCTGGGCAGGCGCATCAGGCATTCTGATTGTGTTCATGGAAGGTATCAGCAACCGCGACGCGCTCTTGTGGGCGATTTTGTGCATCGGGCTGGGTGTATCGGTCTGGGTGCCCATGTTGCGCTCGCGCCAGGATCAGCACGCTGGCCACGAGTCCGACCGCGCAGGGCTCGAAACAGTACCAAACGAGACCGGTAACGCTGACTATCGCGGTCAGCCACGCGAAGAATCTTGAGTGCATCAGTAGCGCAAGCGCGCTTCCTGCCAGCGCGATGTAGCCGAGCTGCTGATGATCGAAGGTCCGGATCGCAAGCCACCGCACCCGACAGCTCCAATCGAGCAGCCCGGCGTCGCACGCCTGGGCCACGGCAACCGGCTCGATGAGACGGTAGCGCACCAGCATTGCCAGCCCCAAGGCCGTCGCAATCGCAAGCCAGGACAGGATACGGATGATGATTTCCAGGCGCTGTCGCGACCCCGGTTCAGCGCGATCCATAATCACCCAGCCACAATCCGCGAATGGCTGCCAGTCCGTATCCGCCCTGACGACGGACACGCTCAAGATCGGCGAACTGCATTCCGCCGATAGCAAATACCGGTAACCCGGCTCCGCCCGCGAGACGGGCAAAACCGTCCCAGCCAAGCGCTGGTGCGCCGGGATGGCTGGGCGTTGGTTGCACCGGACCCAGCAATGCGTAATCCAGTTTGCAGAGGGCGGCATGTCGCAAATCGCTTGCGGTGTGACAGGACGCGCCAACCAGAAACGACGCCGGCGCCGGCCGTGTCGTCACTTTATTCAGCTCGCGGGAAGGCAGGTGTGCCCCGTCGGCACCCAGATGCTGTCCGATTTCCGGCGCACCATTCAACACGATACGCGCACCGTGTTCGTGACAAATGCGAATGACGTCCCGGGCGAGTTCCAGGTAACGGGATTTGTCGAGGTCGGGCGCGCGCAATTGGACCAATTCGATGCCGGATTCCAGACTGCGGTGCAGCGTGTCGAGAAACTGCGCGAGATTCGAATCCGGCGCCGGCGTCACAAGCATGCGCGGCGGCAGACGGAGGTGCTGAATGATCGGCTGGTCGGCGGGCAGTATATTCCATTCCGCCAGCGCGACAGGGCGCACCCAGGCCAGCGCCTGCTGTTCACGCGCGTGCGGCGCGCCTTCGTAACGCGTGACCCGCCAGACGTCGAGTTCGACGTGCCTTTCGGGGTAGGTATGGGAAAACCGCAACAGCGGACGCGCATCAAGTACCGTGATACCCAGTTCTTCATGCAGCTCGCGCGACAGGGCGTCGCGCGCCATTTCGCCGCGCTCGAGTTTGCCGCCGGGAAACTCCCAGAATCCGGCAAGGGGTTTGCCGGCGGGACGTTGCGCAATCAGGACCCGGCCCTGCGCGTCATAGAGCACCGCGGCAACCACGTGAATTGCCTTTAACGACCGATCGTGGTTCATCGCAACGGCGGCAGGGATTCCGGGTCAGGAACGCTGGATTATCAAGCCAGTTTGCCGTGGCACTGCTTGTACTTCAATCCGGACCCGCACGGGCACGGCTCGTTGCGCCCCACTTTGCGTCCGTCACGCACCACGGTGGCTACCGCCGGCGGCGGTTCCTGCGCCTGCCCGGACGGCGCACTCGCCGCGGTGGATGCATCGGCGTGCTGGAATTGCATGGCACGGGCGCGCCGGCGCTGCTCCTCGACCGCAGCGACGTCTTCCTGCGTGCGCACCTGCACCTTGGCAAGAATGCTCACCACGTCGTGCTTGAGCCGTTCCACCATGGTCGCGAACATGCTGAATGCTTCGCGTTTGTATTCCTGCTTGGGATCAACCTGCGCATAGCCGCGCAGATGAATACCCTGACGCAGATAGTCCATGTTGGCGAGATGTTCGCGCCACAGGTTGTCGAGCACCTGCAGCATCAGGGACTTTTCGAACTGGCGCAGCACCTCGGTACCGGTCTGCTCTTCCTTGCGCTTGTAGGACTTGACGAATTCATCGTAGATCCTGTTGCGCAGCGGGTCTTCGTGCAGCGATGCGTCGCTGTCGAGCCAGCCTTTGATATCCAGCCTGAGGCCGAATTCCCGTTCAAGCGCTTCGGTCAGCCCCGCGATATCCCACTGCTCTTCGACACTCTGCGGCGGGATGTACGTGTCAATCAGGCTGTTGAGCACATCCGCGATATGCGTCCGGATCATGCTGGAGATGTCCTGCGCCTTCAGCAGCTCGCTGCGCAGCGCATAGATTTCCTTGCGTTGTGCGTTGGCGACGTCATCGTATTCCAGCAGTGACTTGCGGATGTCGAAGTTGTGCGCTTCAACCTTGCGCTGCGCGTTTTCCACGGCACGCGTCACCCACGGGTGTTCGATCGCTTCATGTTCCTGGACGCCGAAACGGTCCATGATCGCCTTGACGCGCTCGCCCGCAAAAATGCGCATCAGGTTATCGTCCAGCGACAGGTAGAAGCGACTGGAACCCGCGTCGCCCTGACGGCCCGCACGACCGCGCAACTGGTTATCCACACGCCGGGATTCATGCCGCTCGCTGCCGATGATGTGCAGACCGCCGGCAGCGAGAACCGCGTCATGCCGCTCCTGCCATGCCTTGCGAATCCTGTCACGCTCCGCATCGCCGGCATCCGGCGGCAAGGTCTTGAGTTCGGCATCGAGGCTGCCGCCCAGCACAATGTCGGTGCCGCGACCGGCCATGTTGGTGGCAATCGTGACCGTACCCGGACGACCGGCCTGGGCGATGATGTGCGCTTCGCGTTCGTGCTGCTTGGCATTCAGCACTTCGTGCTTGATGCCGGCCTTCTTGAGCAGACCGGAAAGATATTCGGACGTATCAATGGATGCAGTACCGACCAGCACCGGCTGGCCGCGACCGTTGGCATCCTTGATGTCGGCGATCACCGCATTGAATTTGCCACGCACGGAGGTATAGACCTGATCCGGCATATCCTTGCGGATCATCGGTTTGTTGGTCGGGATCACCACCACTTCAAGGCCATAGATTTCATGGAATTCTGACGCTTCAGTATCGGCGGTGCCGGTCATGCCGGACAGTTTGTTGTAAAGACGGAAATAGTTCTGAAACGTGATTGACGCCAGCGTCTGGTTTTCGGCCTGCACTTTCACGCCTTCCTTGGCCTCGATCGCCTGATGCAGACCATCGGACCAGCGCCGTCCCGGCATGGTACGGCCGGTGAATTCATCCACGATCACGACTTCACCGTCCTTGACGATGTAATCCACTTCGCGCTGGTACAGCGCGTGTGCCCGCAACGCGGCGTTCACGTGATGCATCAGGCTGATGTTGCTCGCGTCGTACAGCGATTCACCTTCGGCCAGCAGGCCGGCCTTGGTCAGCATGTCTTCGATACGCTGATGCCCGTCCTCGGTGAGGTAGACCTGTTTCGCTTTCTCGTCAACGCTGTAGTCGCCGGGCCCTTCTTCTTCCTGTTGCCGCGTCAGCGTCGGCACCAGCTTGTTCACCTGCCGGTAGAGGTCGGTGTTGTCATCAACCGCGCCGGAAATGATCAAAGGTGTACGCGCTTCGTCGATCAGGATCGAGTCCACTTCGTCGACGATG
>DASSOA010000014.1:0-15558 GCA_035701115.1 Gammaproteobacteria bacterium | reverse complement strand
GCGCCTGGGATTGAAGTTCCGCGCCGTGCATGCCGACACCGGCGCGATCGGTGGCAGTGCTTCGCATGAGTTCCACGTGCTGGCGGATTCAGGCGAGGACGCCATCGCGTTCTCAACCGGCTCGGATTACGCCGCGAATGTCGAACTGGCGGAAGCGGTTGCTCCGGCTGCCGCGCGGCCTGCGCCCGCCTCCGCACTCGAACGGGTGGACACGCCCAGCCAGAAAACAATTGAAGAAGTCGCGGCGTTCCTTGACGTCAAACCGGAGCAATGCCTCAAGACGCTAATCGTGCGGGGCACAGATGGATTGGTTGCATTGTGCGTGCGGGGCGATCATGAGATCAACGAAGTCAAAGCCGCCAAACGCGCGGAACTCCCCGGCGAGTCGGTGCTCGCCAGCGAGGATGAAATTGCCGCCTCGCTGGGTTGCCGCCCCGGTTTCATCGGTCCGGTAAATCTGCCGGATTCAATACCGGTTATCGTGGATCGCGCCGCCGCCGCAATGGCGGACTTTGTCTGTGGCGGCAACCAGGACGGCACGCACTTTCGCGGCGCCAACTGGGAACGCGATGCAC
This sequence comes from Gammaproteobacteria bacterium, assembly GCA_035701115.1. GTDB lineage: Bacteria > Pseudomonadota > Gammaproteobacteria > Natronospirales > REEB76 > DASSKW01. The sequence goes on along the minus strand of DASSOA010000014.1, from coordinate 14,983 downwards.
GTATTTCACGTGTCGCCGACCTGCGCAAAGTTGTCGAAGGCGATCCTTCCCCGGATGGCGAAGGCCAACTGCGCATTGCGCGCGGCATCGAAGTCGGCCACGTGTTCCAGCTCGGCCAGAAATATGCCGAAGCGATGGGCGCCACGGTCCTCGATGAACAAGGCAGGGCCAGCGTTCTGTACATGGGCTGCTACGGGATCGGAATTTCACGCATCGTGGCCGCGGCGATCGAGCAGAATCACGACGATCGCGGCATCATCTGGCCGGAGCCGCTGGCACCATTCGATATCGCGCTGTTGCCGCTCAACATGCAGAAGTCCGAAACACTGCAGCACGAAGCGGAGCAGTTGTACAGGCAACTTACCGAGGCCGGCTATCAGGTGTTGTTCGACGATCGGCCGCTGCGTCCGGGCCCGATGTTCGCGGACGCCGAGCTGCTCGGTATCCCGCATCGCGTGGTGCTATCGGAACGCGGGCTGGATGCAGGCACAGTCGAATACAAAGGCCGGCGCGATGCCGACAAACAGGATATTCCCCGTGCCGATCTGGCTGATTTTCTCAGACAAAGACGGGAGCCGGCCGCGTGACGGCGCGGCTGCTTCCCGCGCTGCTGGCTGCACTGCTGCTGTCAATCGCGGTCCCGCCTGCTTTCGCACAGAAAGTGGAGCAACCCGATCCCGCACTGATACAACTGGTCAAACAGGCGGCAAGCGATAACAGCGGGTTCCGTGACAAGTATGTCGCGCAGGTCTGGTTGATGACGATGTCGCAACGGCTGGCCCCGCTGATACCCGACGACGGCAGGCGCCTGACGCTGCTGAAAATGATTCACGAGGAAGCGACTCGCGCCAATGTGTCACCGGAACTGGTGCTATCCGTCATTGATGTCGAAAGCCGGTTCGACCGCTTCGCCATCTCGCGCGTCGGCGCACAGGGACTGATGCAGATCATGCCGTTCTGGCTGAAGCTGATCGGGCGTCCGGACGACAATCTGTTTCACGTGCGCACCAATCTGCGCATGGGCTGCACGATCCTGAAGTATTATCTGGACAAATCGCACGGTGACATCCGCGAAGCGCTGCAGCGATACAACGGCGTGACGGACGGCATCAATTATTCGGACAAGGTGCTCAAAGCACTTAGCAGGAAATGGTACTGGGATTGAAACCGGCCGCTTGATATTGCTGCCATTACGTCAACGGGTGACGAAACCCGCAGGAATTGCGCCAACCTCGGCATCATGAATCTCGACATCGGTTACCCGTGCCGCCGCCGGGCCTTCCCACAGCCATTCACACAACGCCCGCACGTTGTCCGCTTCTCCATAAACCAGCACCTCAACGCGGCCGTCAGGAAGATTCATCGCATATCCGGCAACGTCGAGTTCGCGAGCGCGCCGCGCCGTGCTGGCGCGATAAAACACGCCCTGCACCTTTCCTGACACCAGACAACGTTTGCAGATCATCGCGACATTATCGGCAACATGAATTGCCGCGGCAAAAAGAAAGGGCCCCGAAGGGCCCTTTCCGTTACACAACAGGATCGGCGATCAGCCGCCCGTGCTCGCAGCGGCCGGAGCGGCCTTCGTGCTGGCGGCAGGCGCAGCGGCCGGAGCCGGTGCAGCGGCCGGCGCAGGCGCAGCGGCCGGCGCCGGAGCGGCAGCATTGCTCATGCTGTCGAGCCAGCGGCGATCTTTCTTGTCAGCCTTGTGGTGCTGCCAGGCGCCACGGTGTTTGGCGTAGTCAGAGGCAGCATCGGCATCGGTCTTGAGCGGGTTTGTCACCACATCGAAGTTCTGCTTCGGATAGATGAGATCCGCATGCTTGATCTTGTCGGCATTGGCCTTGAAGATCAGCGGCCACTCAAACGGGTTGCCGTAGACGGTGGATTTGCCTGCAATCTTCCACAGGCTGTCGCCTTTGGTCACGGTGTAGGTCATCTTGGCGGCCTGCAGTTCGGCGACCAGTGCACTCAGCACGTCATAGGCAGGCTTGCCCTGATTGTTGTTGATGTCAGTCTGGCCTTCGTTCAGGCGATTCTGCTGATCGGCGTTGAGATTGGTATAGCCCTGAGCCTGAGCCAGCAAATCGCGGGCGTGGCTGAGGTAGCAATTGTTGATCGCGTCAGAGGCAACCTGCTTGGCCTGCGCATACAGCTGCTGGGCCTTGGCATCGTCGCCTGCCTGTGACGCGGCCTGAGCCTGCGTCATCAGATCGGAAGCATTGCCGGTATCGGTGCAAGGTGCCTGCGCGCCGCTGATCACGGCCTGCGCATCATTCATCGCCTGCGTGGTCGCAGCGCTCGGAGCGGCCGGCTTCGGCGCGGGCTTCGGCTTGGTTGCGCAACCGACGGCGACACCAACGGTCAGCAGCACCACGGCAAGCTGTTTTACAAAATTGTTTGTCATGGGTAGGTCTCCAACCTTAAGTTGTTGTTCTGGCAACGGAACCAAATGCCGCGCCGGTTGACTCTGGCGAGAATGCGGCCGACAGAGTAGCGCCACCCTATCTGCGGTGTCAAGCAAACAATATGCCTTAACATAAGGAAATTACGGGAATTTCAGGGTGGGGCAAGCTCCGAACTGTCCAACCCCTGGCTGATACGGAGCGCCTTGACGGCCTCCTGACGGGCAAGCAAGGCATCCTCGCGGGCCGTCGAATACCGCGCCTCGTCCAGCGCCGTCTGAGCCGCCTGCAGCAGGCGCTTTGCGAGTTCCAGTTGGCGGGGGGCCGCTTTGGCCGCGCCGCCTTGCTCCGCGGCTGCAACTGCCTGACGCGCGTTGCTCATCTCCTGAACGGGCGCACCCGCACACGCTGACAGAATCAGCGCCACGGCGGCGGTTGAGCAAAATTTGAACAGTGCGTTTGACAATGGGCAGTTCTGGCAAATTTCACGCTAACTGGCGGCGATTGGCAACCTAACAGCGCCATTCCGGACCGTCAAGCGGCGGGCTTGCGTTATAGTGTCGCCCTCCTTCCAGAGACCCGTTGGCGAAATTGCCGTATGAAAAAAGTCACAATCTGGCACAACCCACGCTGCTCGAAATCAAGGGAGACATTGACATTGTTGCAGGCGCGCAACATGACAGTAGATGTGGTCGAATACCTGTGCACGCCGCCTGCTGCATCCCAGATTGCAGATGCACTTGCGCTGCTCGCGCTCGAGCCGCGCGAGTTCATGCGTACCGGCGAATCGGTGTATCGCGATCTGAATCTCGATGACCCATCGCTGACGCGTGCGCAGCTGATTGCCGCCATGCACGATAATCCAATTCTGATTCAGCGCCCCGTCGTGTTCGCCAACGGCAAAGCCCGCATCGGTCGCCCGCCGGAAGCCATACTGGAGATTCTGTGAGCGTTGAAATTCTGGTCCTGTATTACAGCCGCTACGGCGCCACTGCAGAAATGGCGCGCCAGGTGTGTCGTGGCATCGAAAGCACGGGCGCACGTGCCCGTCTGCGGACCGTGCCCGCGGTCTCGACCGTGACGGAAAAGATTGCCGACGAAATCCCGGACTCCGGTCCGCCTTACGCAACGCTCGACGACTTGAAGGAATGCGACGGACTTGCCGTCGGCAGCCCGACCCGGTTTGGCAACATGGCTGCCGCGCTCAAGTATTTCTTCGACGGCACGGGCGAACTCTGGTTGTCCGGTGCGCTCGCCGGCAAACCGGCCGGCGTATTTACCTCGACGTCATCGCTGCACGGCGGACAGGAAACCACATTGCTCTCCATGATGCTGCCGTTGTTACATCACGGCATGCTGATTGTCGGGATTCCGTACACCGAGCAGGAACTCATGGCGACAACCGGCGGCGGCACCCCGTACGGCGCCAGTCACGCTGCCGGCATGAACAGCGACCGCGCCGTGTCGGACATGGAAAAGAGACTGTGTCACGCACTGGGCGCGCGAATCGCCGATACCGCGCGTCGCCTGAACGGCAAATGATGCGTTTTCAGTACGCCGGCCGTGCGCCGGTTATTCTGGTGCTCGCGCTGATGATGTTGTGGCTGGCAGTCTGGCTGGGGGTGCTGGTTACCGCAGGGCCCGCGCAGCATGCGCTGTGGCTGTCGCTTGCGTTACTTCCGCTCTTGATAGTCATGCTTGCCGTCTGGCGCGACATGAAAGGCGGCTTTGCCTGGAGCGGATTCCTGTCGCTGGGATATCTTGCGCAGGGCATCACGGTCGTCTGGACCGGCGCCACGCAAACCTATGCAGGTATCGTGGAAATAATTCTGAGTGTGCTGATGTTTGCCGCAGCGAGTGGCGCATTGCGCGCCCGGCGCGGATCGGGTCAACGCTGATCGAGCAGCGACTTCACAAACGGCAGCGTCAACTTGCGCTGGGCGATCAGCGATGCGGTATCAAGCTTGTCCAGCATGGCACACAGGGTGTGCATATCACGCTTGAGGCGATTGAGCAGGAACTGCGCGGTATCATCCGGTAGATCAAACCCACGACGTGACGCGCGGGCTTTGAGCACGGCAATTTTGTCGGCATCGTCGAGCACCTGCAGCTGAAACACCGGACCCCATGCCAGCCGCGAAGCAAGGTCCGGTAACAGACGCGGAATGGCACCCGGCGCGCTGCGCGCGGTGGCCACCACGCAGCCGCCACGTTCCGCCACTGCATTGAACAATGCAAACAGCGCATGCTGCCACGGTTCAATGCCGGCCGTACGCTGCACGTCGTCAACACACACCAGCGCGCAACTTTCCAGATTTTCCGTCACATCGGGATCGAGCAGCACGGCCTGCGACATCGGCAAATAGATGGCGCGCCGGCCGCTGGCGGATGCGGCATGACACGCGGCCTGCAGAAGATGGGATTTGCCGCTGCCGTCCGCGCCCCAAAGGAACATCGCGCGTTCGCCGCCCTGCTGTGCCAGCAGCCGCAATGCGTCAACCGCGGCCTGATTTACGGCCGCGTGAAAATTACCGAACGTCGCGCTGTCCGCGAGCCGGATGGCCAGCGGCAACTGACCCGTATCGCCGTTCATGGCCGATTGTTTCCCGACCCCTGGTAAAGGCGGCTCGCCAGATAGCGTTCGTGTGCGTGCTTCACCAGCACCGTACCTGCTGCGGCCACTGGCAACGCCAGCAAGACGCCCGCAAAACCGAACAGCTGGCCGCCGACCAGAATTGCGAATATCACCAGGACCGGGTGCAATCCGATCCGCTCGCCCACGAGCCGCGGCGTCAGCACCAGACTTTCCATCAGCTGGCCGATGCCGAACACAATCAGTACTTCAAGCGGCAACCACCAGCCCCGCGACTGCAGCAGTGCGGACAGCAGTGCAAGAGTGACGCCGGTAAAAACACCGAGATAGGGCACAAAACTGAGCAGCCCCGCGATCACGCCGATGGCAACCGCGTTATCCAGACCGGCCAGCGACAACCCGAGCGTATATATGATCGCCAGGCTGATCATCACCGCAAGCTGGCCGCGCAGAAATGCGCCAAGCATGCGGTCGCAATCGTGCGCCAACCGCGAGACCGTTTCGACCTGATTGCGCGGCAACAGAGCCGCAATGCGCGCGACCAGATCGTCCCAGTCGCGCAACAGATAAAACGTGACCACCGGTACCAGAAACAGGTTCAGGAAGAACGCGAACACCGCGCCGCCCGAGCGCGATACCGACAGCAGCGCATTCCCGGCCAGTTGTCCGGCTGACACGAAGTTCTCGCTCAGCAGTGCGGCGAGTTTGCCGGGTTCAAGTACGCTTACATCGACACCCAAATGCTGATTGAGCCAGGGCAACGCCTGTTGCTGGAACCACGTTAACGCATCCGGTATGTGCGCGAACAGTGCTGCCAGTTCGCGCGTCACCATCGGCAGCACCAGCAGCAACACCAGCAATACCACCAGCAGCGTGACGAGGAACACCACCAGCACTGCAATGCTGCGCGGCAGTTTGATTCGCTGCAGCCGATCCACCAGGGGATCGCCGAGGTAGGCGAGAATTGCACTGATAATGAACGGCGTCAGTATCGGGCGCAGCACATAGATCAGGCCGGCCGCCAGCGCAATGCCGAATACGGTCCAGATTTTCTGTGCCACCGTCACGACGTCAGTGACCGTACTGGAATTGCAAGGTGGGAATCCGGGCCACGGCCGGTGCGGTAACCGATGCAACTGCCGGTACTGCCGCTGTCGGAACCAGCGGCGCGATACCCGACACGGGTTTGAGCAAATCACCCAGCGCAATGGCTTGCGCGAGATTGACGACGCTGCCACGGGTATCGATGCTGAACATCACCGACCCGTTGCTGACTTTGCGAACCTGTACTGATTTGACCGGCGTGAGTGTGTCGAGATATTTGAGCACCTTCGCATAGGCATCGACGCTGTCGATGCCATTGACTTCCACCGGCACGTGATTGACTCCGCTCGCCCCAGGAACAATTGCATATTGTTTCGCGTAGTCGTCAATGGCGGTCTGCAAACCGTCGGTCGTGACGGTAGCAAGATCGCCGGTCGTGCCGTTCCAGGCCTGCACGGAATCGTCCGAGGTCAATTGCCAGCGCACCGCATATTGGCCTGCGCTCATCAGATAAACGTCGCCAACCAGAATGGCGTCCGCCTTGTAGCGCGCGGAGGCCTGCGCGATCACGGGCGCGTTATTGGTCCAGATGTCGGTAAATGCAATCGCCTGCTGATCCTGAGCATCCATGCTGGGAAACAGCAGCGGGACTCCGCGCTGCGTTGCCACCGAATTCATGGCCTGCACGATGCCTGGATTGTTCGTCGCCGACAGAAGGGTGCGGGTGGTGGCGTCCTGCAGTGCAAGCCATACCAGCGTCATTGGCCGCTCCCTGCCCCACAAGGGCTCGCCGGCGGCGCGAATCGCCTGATCCACGGCATCGGGATCGAATTTGGCGTGCAAGACCAGGCCGGTGCCGGCGATCGCCAGCGGCCCGTTGCGGGTAAGATCGAAATAGGTCACACCGCTGGCGGGCCCGTTGCCGTTGTTGTCCTGGGTTTGTTCGTAGTGGTATTGCTGAAGAAACTGATTCGGGTCCTTGATGAGATTGGCAAGCGCCGGCACTCCACCGGCCGTGCGCTCCCCGGTTACTTTGACCAGCACGGCGGCGAGCGCCTGTTGCAGTGCGACGCTCCGTGCAGCAGGTGTCTGATCCGCCACGGGCACGCTGGCTTCGTACAAGCCCGTGACGATTGCACCCTGTGCGCCCGCCGTCGCCATCAACATTGTCATTCCGAGCAGGCAGACAGACCACATGCGCATCGCTTTCATCGTTCCTCCATCCGGAAAATCGGGCCGCCGAACCTGGCCGCACCCCGGGGTCGTGTAGAATATACAGGCTTGAGGCACCAGCCAATGACCTGTCTTGGCATTAAACCAGTTTTCTGTCCGGGAACCCCGCATGACATCCAGGAAGCCGCTCTCCTATCGCGATGCCGGTGTCGACATCGACGCCGGAGATGAACTCGTCGAACGCATCAAGCCCGCCGCCAAACGCACCGGGCGCAGCGAAGTACTGGGCGGAATTGGCGGCTTCGGCGCACTGGTCGAGATCCCGGCCGGTTATCGCCAGCCGGTACTGGTTTCCGGAACCGACGGCGTCGGCACCAAGCTGCGGCTCGCCATCGACTCCCGGCGGCACGACAGCATCGGCATTGACCTCGTTGCCATGTGCGTCAATGACATCGTGGTGTCGGGCGCGGAACCGCTGTTTTTCCTCGATTACTACGCCAGCGGCAAACTCGATGTGGACATTGCCGCCAGCGTGATTACCGGCATCGCGCGTGGCTGCGAACTCGCGGGTTGCGCGCTGGTCGGCGGCGAGACGGCTGAGCTGCCCGGCATGTATCACGGCGAAGACTACGATCTGGCCGGTTTCGCGGTCGGTATCGTGGAAAAACACAAGATCATCGACGGTAGCCGCGTTGCCGCCGGCGATGTCATCATCGGCCTGGCCTCATCCGGACCGCATTCCAACGGATACTCGCTGATCCGCAAGGTGCTCGCCGTCAGCGGTGCCACATTCGAGCAGCAACTCGATGGCCGGCCATTGATTGACGTGCTGCTGGCGCCGACGCGAATCTACGTGAAAACATTGCTGGCGATCATGAAGGAAATCGATGTGCACGCGCTCGCGCATATTACCGGCGGCGGCGTGCTCGACAACATTCCGCGTGTCATTCCGGCAGGCCACGGCGTTGCGCTCGACAAACGCGCCTGGCCGCGTCCGGCAGTATTTGACTGGCTGCAAACCGAAGGTGCGATTGACGAAACCGAAATGTATCGCACCTTCAACATGGGCATCGGCATGGTGCTGTGCGTCGCGCCGCAGGATCAGGACCGTGCGCTGGCAGCACTGCGTGCAGCCGGTGAACAGGCGTGGATCATCGGCGAAGTCGTCGCCGGCACGGAAGGCGTGACGCTACGCTGATGTCCCCGCAAACGCCCGCCGCACCGCTGCCGATTGTGGTGCTGATTTCAGGCGAAGGCAGCAACCTGCAGGCAATCCTGGATCAGGCACGGCGCGACCGGCTGATCGAGGTGCGCGCCGTCATCGCCAGCCGTGCCGATGCACACGGCCTGGAGCGTGCGCGCCTTGCCGGGATTGCCGCTCAAGCCGTACCTGTTTTAGAGCATCCGGACCGCGAGCAATATGACGCCGCGTTGAGCGAATGTATCGACCGGTATCATCCGGACCTGATCGTGCTGGCAGGTTTCATGCGGATTCTCACCGGCGGCTTCGTCAACCGTTACCGCGGGCGCCTGATCAACATTCATCCTTCACTGCTGCCGAAATATCCCGGGCTTAATACCCACCGCCGCGTGCTCGAGGCCGGCGACCGTGAACACGGATGCAGTGTCCATTTCGTCACCGAGGCCCTGGATGGCGGCCCGGTCATTGCACAGGCGCGGGTGCCCGTCCTGCCCGGCGATACCGACACCCGACTCAGGGCGCGTGTGCAATCGGCGGAACACCGGTTGTATCCTCAGGTCTTGAACTGGTTCGCGGCGCATCGGGTCAAACTGGAAAACGCGCAGGTGTTTTTCGATAACGCACCGCTGCGACAGCCCAGGATTCTGGCAGGGAACGAGGATGCGATCGCGTGAGGAAGACCGTCGTCAACCTGATATTGCTCGCGGCCTGCGCTTTATCCGGCATTCATCCGGCCGGCGCAAGGGCCGCGTCCCTGCCGCTCTATCATGCGTCGTACGCGGTCAGTCGCAACGGCTTTCAGATCGGCGTTGCCGAATTCTCGCTCCGCCGTAACCAGGATGGCAGCTACCAGTTTCAGTCAGTGACACGCGCCACCGGGCTTGCGGCCCTCTTTTTCAGCGACGTCGTCACCGAGTCGAGTCATTTCCGGATCAGCGATGGCCGTCTTGAGTCGCTGCTGTACGAATACAGACACTCCGGCGGTGATCACGACCGCTCGGAGAAGATCCGCTTCGACTGGAACCGGTGCCGCGCCGAAAGCATTGATGGCAAGCAACATAAAAGCGTGGAAATCGAGCCGGGAATATACGACCGCGCCCTCGCCCAGCTGGCGATATCGCTGGATGTTGCCAACGACAAACTCGCCGAGGTTTACCGGGTGTTCGATCACGGCGAGATCAGCAGTTACCGCCTGGAGCGCGAAGATTATGTAAAACTTTCGACACCCGCCGGCAGGTATCAGACGCGCAAGGTGGCGAGAAAAGACAGCAGGAAGAAACGCGTCACAACGTTCTGGCTTGGTACCACGCTGGATTATCTGCCGGTACGAATCGAACAGACCGAACCCGGCAAAGCAACCATCGGCCTGACTCTGTCCGGAATCAAATTCGACTCCGCCGAACCGTCGCCGTCATCCGGCTCGTAAGCGCTGCTCAACCCGCTCGGTGATTAACGCACCCAGGATTCGTGCGAATAGACGATCCGCCAGCCCTGCGGCAGCTTTTGCCAGATGTCGGTCACCGCGAAACTTCCGGTACTTTTCCTGCCGTCAGGCAATGTACGCCGCGAATCGAGCGTGCGCGTCGTCACCACCATACCGCTGCCAATTTGTTCGAATTCCGTTGGCCCGGTTTGCGTGTAAACGGCGTCGCTTTTGCCGTTGCGCCACCATTTCAGTTGTTGTTCATGCAGCGCATCCCAGCCGTGTATCACTTCGCCATTGATAACGAACACCAGCGTGGGCCGACGCAGATAGGCAGCCATGAACCGGTCCGTATCGTGCGCATTGGCGGCAATCGCCATTTGATCCAGAATCGGTTGAATCTGACGCCGTGCCGATGCCATTGCGGTACCGGCGTGTGCAGGCGCCACGCATACTGCGCCCATCAGAGATAATACGATGGCATAGCGCTTCATTCGGATACTCCTTGCGATTCGCACCGAAGATATTGCACGCTCAGGTTTTCGGCAACGTCACGCCGCGCTGCCCCTGATATTTTCCGCCTCGATCCTTGTAAGACGTTTCGCAGATTTCATCGGATTCGAAAAACAGCATCTGCGCGACGCCTTCATTGGCATAGATCTTCGCGGGCAGCGGCGTGGTATTGGAAAATTCCAGCGTCACATGCCCTTCCCACTCGGGCTCAAGGGGCGTGACATTGACGATGATGCCGCAGCGCGCGTAGGTGGACTTGCCGAGACACACCGTCAGCACGCTGCGCGGAATCCGGAAATATTCCACGGTGCTGGCAAGCGCGAAGGAATTCGGCGGAATCACACAGCAGTCGCCCCGAAAATCGACGAAGCTCTTTTCGTCGAACGCCTTTGGATCAACGATTGTCGAATTGATGTTGGTGAAAATCTTGAAGTGATCAGCACAACGCACGTCGTAACCGTAGCTTGACGTGCCGTAGGACACGATCCTGCCGCCGCCGTTCTGGCGTACCTGCCCCGGTTCGAACGGTTCGATCATCCCGTGCTGCTCGGCCATGCGCCGGATCCACTTGTCGGACTTGATACTCATGCGGATTTCACCCGTTGTTGGAAGCCGCCTGCGGCGGCATTACTCTTCGATGACAATCTTCGGAAACGCGCCGGCGTAGTCCTTGCCCGCAAGCGCAAGCTGCGCGGCCGTACGCCGCGCGATCTCCCGGTAACGCTGTGCAATCGTGCTGTCCGGTTCGGCAATCACGGTCGGGCGGCCGTTATCGGTTTCCTCGCGGATGCGCAGATCCAGCGGCAGGCTTCCCAGGAACGGCACACCATACTGCTCCGCCATGCGCTCCCCGCCGCCGGTGCCGAAGATGTGTTCTTCGTGACCACAATTGGAACACACGTGCGTGCTCATGTTCTCCACCACGCCCAGAATGTTCACTTCCACTTTCTGGAACATCCTGAGTCCCTTGCGCGCATCCAGCAGTGCGATTTCCTGCGGCGTGGTCACAATCACCGCGCCTGAAACCGGCACGCGCTGCGCGAGCGTCAGCTGGATGTCACCCGTCCCCGGGGGCATATCCACGATCAGGTAATCGAGTGCCTGCCATTCGGTATCGCCGATCAGCTGGCTCAGCGCCTGGGTGGCCATCGGGCCGCGCCACACCATCGGTGTTTCATCGTCGATCAGAAAACCGATGGACATGCACTGCACGCCGTGCCCGCTCATCGGCTGGATGTGTTTTCCATCCCGGCTGGTCGGTCGCCCGGATAACCCCAACATCCGCGGCTGGCTCGGCCCGTAAATGTCGGCATCGAGTATTCCGACCTGCGCTCCTTCTGCGGCCAGCGCCAGCGCCAGGTTCACCGCCACTGTCGACTTACCGACGCCGCCTTTGCCGGAGGCGACCGAGATGATGTTCTTCACGCCGGGCATGGGCGACAGATTGCGCTGCACCGCATGCGACAGCACGGCCCAGTCAACCTCAACCGCCGCCTCGCTGACTCCCGGGACATGCGCAAGCTGCGCGCGCAAGGTATCGCGCAGCGCGTCGGCGTAGCCTTTGGCCGGGAATCCCAGTTCGATCTGTACCGTAACCGTGCTGCCGTCAATGCGGATAGCGCGCACGCAGCCTGCACTCACCAGGTCCGTACCGAGGTGCGGTTCCGGCCAGGCCTTCAGGGCCGATTCGATCTGTTCACGGGATATCGCGGTCATCGCGTCGCTGGTCGGTTGAAAAAGTCGCGGCATTTTACCATCGGTGCCCGCACCTCAGGGGCCGGCGAGCCCGCGGCCGGCAGGCGTATGGCATAATTTCGCGCTCGAATCACGCGTCCGCCCCTCACCAGACAGAAAACGAATGAGCCAGACCCCGCGCCGCATCCTCGTCACCAGTGCCTTGCCTTACGCCAATGGCCCGATCCATCTGGGCCACATGCTGGAGTACATCCAGACCGATATCTGGGTCCGCTTTCAGCGTCTGGTTGGCAACGAATGCATCTACGTGTGCGCCGACGACGCCCATGGCACGCCGATCATGCTTCGCGCCCGTCAGGAAGGTGTCACGCCGGAAGCACTTATCGCCCGCATCGAGACCGAGCACCGGCGCGATTTTGCGGATTTCCTGATCAGCACCGACAACTATCACAGTACCCATTCGCCCGAGAACCGCGAACTCGCTACTTATATATATAAGAAGCTGCGCGAGGGCGGCCATATCGCCACCCGCACCATCAAGCAGTTCTACGACGAGCAGGCGAAAATGTTCCTGCCAGACCGTTTCATCAAGGGCACCTGTCCGCGCTGCGGCACGCCGGACCAGTATGGCGACGCCTGCGAGAACTGTGGTGCGACCTATTCACCGGCCGATCTCAAGAACCCCGTCTCGGTGATTTCGGGCACCCGCCCGGTGGAAAAGGAATCCGAACACTACTTTTTCAAGCTCGGTGACTTTGACGACATGCTGCACAAGTGGACCCGCGCCGGGCACCTCCACGAAGCCGTTACCCGCAAGCTCGACGAGTGGTTCAAGGCAGGCCTGCAGGACTGGGACATCTCGCGCGACGCGCCCTATTTCGGTTTCGAGATCCCCGATGCGCCGGGCAAATACTTCTACGTCTGGCTCGACGCGCCGATCGGCTACATGGCGAGCTTCAAGAATCTGTGTGACAGCAAGGCAAAGAATCCGGGCGGCAAACTCAAGTTCGACGATTTCTGGGCCGCCGAAAACCAGAACAAGACCGAGCTGTATCACTTCATCGGCAAGGACATCACCTACTTCCACACGCTGTTCTGGCCGGCCATGCTTCACGGCGCCGGTTTTCGCACCCCGACTGCGGTCTACGCACACGGGTTTCTGACCGTCAACGGCCAGAAGATGTCCAAGTCGCGCGGCACCTTCATCAAGGCCCGCACCTATCTGGAGCATCTGAATCCGGAATACCTGCGTTATTACTTTGCCGCCAAACTCGGCGACGGCGTGGACGATATTGATCTCAACCTGGACGATTTCGTGCAGCGGGTGAACGCGGATCTGGTTGGCAAGCTGGTGAACATTGCCAGCCGCTGCGCCGGGTTTATCGAAAAGCTCTTCGATCGCAGGCTGGCGAACAAGATAACCAACGCGAAATTGCTGGATGAAACGGTAGCCGCCCGGGATTCAATTGCCCAGGCATATGAAAACCGGGAATTCAGCCGGGCAATTCGCGAGATCATGGCGCTCGCCGACCGGGTCAACCAATACATCGACGAACGCAAGCCTTGGACGCTGGCAAAGGACGAATCACAGCTCCCGGAAGTACAGCAGATTTGCACCCTCGGGCTGAACCTGTTCCGCGTGCTGATGACCTATCTCAAGCCGGTGATGCCGGAATTGGCGAAAAGAGCCGAAGAATTTCTCAATGTAGATGCGCTTACCTGGACCGAACTGGGAACGCCTTTGGCGGGAACCCGAATCAATCGTTTTGAAGCGCTCATGACCCGCATTGATCCCAAGTCAGTCACGTCCGTAATCGAAGCCTCGAAAGAGAATCTGGCTGCAACACCAAACACCAAACAGGCAAGCAACATGGAACCGATCTTCCCGGAAATCAGCTACGACGATTTCGCCAAGCTCGACCTGCGCATTGCACGCATTGCCAAGGCGGAACACGTCGAGGGTGCCGACAAACTGCTGCGTCTCACGCTCGATCTGGGCGGCGAAACCCGCAATGTATTCGCGGGCATCAAGAGTGCCTATTCGCCGGAACAACTCGAAGGAAAGCTGACCGTGATGGTGGCCAATCTCGCGCCGCGCAAAATGAAATTTGGCGTCTCGGAAGGGATGGTGCTGGCCGCCGGTCCGGGCGGCAAGGATCTCTGGATTCTGGAACCTCACGAAGGCGCGCAGCCTGGTATGAGAGTGAAGTAACACCGATGTGGGTCGTGTGACCACGCTCGCCGACAAGATAGACAATCTCCTGCCGCAGACCCAGTGTCAGCGCTGCGGCTATCCTGACTGCCGCCGCTACGCAGAAGCTATCGCTGCCGGCGAAACGGACATCAATCGTTGTCCACCCGGCGGGGACGACACTATCCGGGCGCTTGCTGAACTGACCCACCTTGCTCGCAAACCACTCGATCCCGACGTGGGCACGTTCACGCCCGGCGCGGTCGCGTTAATTGACGAACCGCTGTGTATCGGCTGCACCAAATGCATCCAGGCCTGCCCGACGGATGCCATCGTCGGCGCCGCCAAACACATGCATACTGTGATCGAAGCCTTATGCACCGGCTGCGCGCTGTGCATCCCTCCCTGCCCCGTTGATTGCATTCACATGCAACCTGCAACGGATGCCACCCGGGGTGTCGCTCTACCCGGGACCGGCAGCGGGCGCGCCGACTATTTCCGTACGCGCTATCTCAACCGCAACAGCCGTCTTGAACGCAATCGCCTCGAGCGCCAGTCGCGGCAGCCGGAAACCCGCCTGGGCAATGCACCCGAACTGATCGAGCGTCGCAAAGCCGAAATCGCCGCGGCGGTGGAGCGGGTCCGCGCCAAGCGTGCGCAACAGGGAAACAGCAAACCATGAATCCGGAAAAGCGTGCGGCCATTTACGCACGTCTGAAAAAAGCCAATCCCAAACCAACTACCG
>DASSOA010000013.1:0-11010 GCA_035701115.1 Gammaproteobacteria bacterium | reverse complement strand
GAATACCAGCGCCGCGCCGACCTGGTACCCAATCTGGTGGCGACGGTCAAAGGCTATGCCAAGCATGAAGCCGACGTGCTGGAAGCGGTGACACAGGCGCGGGCCAAGGTGACGCAGATGCAGGTACCCGCCAACATCCTTACCAATCCGCAGGCCTTCCACCAGTTCGAGCAGAACCAGGGCGCACTCAGCAACGCGCTGTCGCGACTGATGGTGGTGACGGAAAACTATCCCAATCTCAAGGCGGATCAGAATTTTCTGACCTTGCAGTCGCAGCTTGAAGGTACCGAGAACCGGATCGCCGTCGCGCGCCGCGATTACATTCTCGCCGTGCAACAGTACAACACCGAGTTGACCACGATTCCGGGACGCTGGTATCGCTCGATGTTCTACAGCGACAAGCGGCCGTTGCAGAATTTCACCGCTACTACGCCGAACGCCGAACAGGCGCCGAAGGTTCAGTTCTGAACATGATCCGGGTACATTCGTGGCGCACCGCTGCGGCATTGATCGCAGCGGTGCTGTTTGCGTCATTTGCGTTTGACGCGTCGGCGCAAAGCGATGCATCCATGCCGCCGTTCCCTGCACTGAGCGGACCGGTTGTCGATACTGCCCATCTCCTGCCCGCTGATGTCGCAAATGATCTGACGGCAAAACTTGCCGCCTACGCGAATCAAAGCGAAAACCAGCTGGTCGTGGTTACCGTGCCGACCCTCAACGGATATCCGATCGAATACTGGGGGTATCAGTTGGGGCGCCACTGGGGCATCGGCCGGAAGGGCAAGAATACCGGCGCGCTGCTGATCGTTGACAGCGGCGAACACCAGGTGCGCATCGAAGTGGGTTACGGTCTCGAGGGCACGCTAACCGATGCCCAGTGCGACAACATCATCCGCAACGTTATCGTGCCGCATTTGAAACAGAACGACTATGCCGGCGGAATCACCGCCGGCGTTGATGCAATCCTGGACGTGCTTGGCGGCCAGGCCGAGGCAGAACACAGCCGCAAGGTCCGAGAGCATTCCTCAACCGGCTTCATGATGTTCATCATTATCCTGTTCGCGTTGTGGCCGCTCGCTTCGGCCATCTTTTTTCCCGGACGTCGCGGCAGCAGCCTGTGGTGGTGGCTGGGCGGGTTCGGCGGCTGGGGTGGTGGTTTTGGCGGCGGCGGATTCGGTGGTGGAGGATTCGGTGGCGGCGGTTTTTCAGGCGGCGGTGGGTCGTTTGGCGGCGGCGGCGCATCGGGGAGCTGGTAGGTGAGGCGACGCTATCGGGGAGACAGAAGATGATTCGCTTCCGTGACGAAGACCGCGCCCGCATTACTGCGGCGATTCATGCCGCCGAACGCAACACCAGTGGCGAGTTTGTCGCGGTGGCAGCCCGGCAGAGCGACCACTATCTGTTCCTGCCGCTGTTGTGGGCAGCCTGTGTGGCATTGCTGGTTCCCGGCGCACTCATGCTGGCGTCGGTGCCCTGGTCCTGGATTCATGTCTATCAGCTGCAACTCGGCCTGTTTATCGCGCTGGCTCTGCTTTTCCTTTCGATTCCGTCGCTGCATCTTCGTCTAATTCCGGCATCGGTGAAACAGGCGCGCTCGTCACGGATGGCGAAAGCACAGTTCTATATCCAGGGCGTGCACATGACGCGCGAACATTCCGGCGTACTGTTCTTCGTCTCGCTTGCGGAACGCTATGTGGAGATCGTCGCCGATCAGGGCATTCATGAACGGGTGGGCACCGAACGCTGGCAGACTGTGGTGGATACGTTTGTCTCAGCCATGCGACACGGTGATGCGACGCAGGCCTTCGTCGCCGCAATCGAGGCCTGTGGAAAAGCGATGTCGGAACATTATCCGCCGCGCGCGGACGATGCCAACGAATTGTCGGATGGTCTGATCGAAATCTGAGCGGCGCGGTTCAGATGCGGCCGGCGTTTTCCATGCTTTCCAAACCCTTGCGCAGATCCGTCGCGAGATGCTTTTCTTCCGCGAGATAGCGCGGCGTGTCTGCATCCAGTTTCGCGCGGGCTTCGATCACGAGCGCATCCCAGTGTTTCGGCGAGTGCCCGTCACGTCCCAGCCAGATCAGTGCCTTGAGTTCCGATAATTCATCCGGTGACAGGCGCACCAGTATGCCCACGAGCCGGTCCAATTCGCCGGATTCGCAGTGGCGGATCATTTCCCGCACGGTCGCGGGTTTGAGTTTTTTCATGGCGGGTTCCCATCGCTCGCAGGGTGCCGGATAAGCCTAGTCTATATCGGGACAAAAGCGAACCGCCGGCCCGACGCAGTTGAGGCAAGGTCTTTTGCAACCGTCAGAGTTCGTCCAGATACAGGGGTTTGGCGGGCGTCTTGACGTAGCCTTTGGGTCGGATCGCCACCGTGTTGCGGATCCGCGTGCATTGACTGCCGTCTTTGAGATAGAAGCCGTATTCAAAGGTCGGGGTCGCCCGCCCTTTGGCCGCGAGTTCCGCTGCGATAGCAGCCTCCTGTTCCGCCAGAAAATCGAAGCGCAGTTCCAGATCCGTGTCGCCACCCTTGTGGAAGTCGATTTCCATGGCCCGGGTCCAGACCGAATAACCCGGAAACACCCGCGCGCAGGACAATGCCGCAATGGGATCCGCCAACGCCGCCTGGGAACCGCCGAACATGGTGCCGCCGAGATTGCGGGAAAACGTGTTGAGCGGCAGGCGGATGCGGATGTGGCGCCAGTTGTCGCGCATCTCCAGCACCTTGATGCGCATCACCAGGAACGGCGGGTACAGCTCCAGGCGCCGGGCTTCGGAGAGAAAGCGGAGATTGGCGATAAAGCGCAGCAGTCCCATAATGGTGCCCGAACTGAGTGACTAGAGTGTAGACCCAACCGGAGAGGCAGTTATGCGCAGCATCCACAGTTGGCTTGACGAGTACGGCGACAGCCACCGCAATCCGGTCAACAAGCGCGTGCACTGGGTGTGCGTTCCCCTCATTGTATTGTCCCTGATCGGGCTGTTGTGGTCGCTGCCGGTGCCCGCCAGCTGGTCGGTACGCACCCCGTTCCTCAATTGGGGTGTGCTGTTTATCGCCCTCGCACTCGTTTATTACTATGCACTCGCCTGGCGTCTGGCGATTGGCATGACGGTCGTCACGCTCGCAGTGATCGCGATCGTTGCTGCCGCAAGCCGCCTGTCATATCCGCTGTGGGCCGTATCGGCCGGCGTATTCGTGCTCGCGTGGATCGGCCAGTTTATCGGCCACAAGATCGAGGGTCGCAAACCTTCCTTTTTCAAGGACATCCAGTTTTTGCTGATTGGCCCACTCTGGCTGCTGGCATTCGTCTACCGGCGCGCCGGAATCGGCTACTGAGTTTTCAGCGCCGCCAGTTTGACTGCTTCGGCGACAGTGGCGTGCACGGTCCTGTCCAGCACATGCGGTAACAGTTCGTCCGGCGGCGCGAGTTCCGCGAGTTTGGCCGCCGCCGCCAGATACATTTCCTTGGTAAAGCGTTTGGCGCGCGCATCGAGCGCGCCGCGGAACAGCGCCGGAAAACCCAGCGCGTTGTTGACGCTGCGGCCGTCGGTCGCGAATGCCGCGCCGCGCTCCAGCGCCAGACGCGGCTCGATTTCCGCTTCGGGATTCGACAACGCAAAAATGAGCTGCCCTTTGCGAACCCATTCCGGTTTGATCAAGCCCTTCACACCGGTGGTCGCGATGACGATATCGGCTTTCTGCATGATCTCCGCCATGCCGGCGCGTTTGCCCCCCATGGCTTCAAGCCGCGTCAGCGCCTCTTCGCGCAGATCGGAACCCAGCATCTGTTTGACGCCGTAGTTCAGCAGCAGACTGGAAATCCCAATGCCCGCGGCGCCGAGCCCGATCTGGCCGACCACGCATTCTTTCAGGTCCCGGTTCAGGCGCGATGTCGCCGACAGTAGCGCGCCGAGCGTGACCACCGCGGTTCCATGCTGATCGTCCTGCATGACCGGTTTGTCGAGTTTGCGCGTCAGCGTGTCTTCGATCTCGAAACAGGCCGGCGCGGCAATGTCCTCGAGATGAATCGCGCCAAACGAGCTTTCGATTGCCAGCACCGCGTCAATGACTTTTTTCGGATCCGTATCGTTGAGCAGGATCGGCACGCCTGAAATTCCAACAAACTTGGAATAGATCATGGCCTTGCCTTCCATGACCGGCAGCCCCGGGATCGAGCCGATGTGTCCCAGGCCCAGAATCGCGGTGCCGTTGGTTATGATGCCAACCGTGTTGCCGAGATTGGTGTATTCCCAGACCTTGTCCGGATCCTTCTGGATGGCAAGACAGACGCGCGCGACACCGGGCGTGTAGACGTCACGCAGCTGCTGGATCGAATCCAGCGACACCTTGGAAACCGTTTCGATTTTGCCGCCGCGATGGCGGTCGAATACGCGGTCGGAGCGCCCGAGCAGTTTGCAATACGGCAGCTTGGCCAGCTCGTCATACAATTGCTTGCCGGCTTCCTCATCCATTTCGACGGTGATTTCCCAGACGCTGCGATCCTGGGTACGCCGCACCAGTGAAATGTGATCAATGACCACACCGCATTCGCCGATGGCAGTCAGGATGCGCCCGAGATTACCGGGCTTGTGCTGCGATTCCAGCAGCAGAATTTCAGGAACACGCATGACGGAAGTTACCGTGGGGGCGGTGGATTGCGCGGTATTTTAAGCTGTCCGGGAACCGCGCACAAAGCACACGGTTTTGGCCGCACATTTTCAGACGGCTTTCGGGTCAGGTTTTGACGCGGCGCAGCCGCGGTTTACCCGGTTTGTAGGCCTTGACCTTGTGGCCGATGGAGACGGCCAGTCCGTCGCTGAATACCTGCATCGCAGCTTCGGGCTCGTTGAGCGACCGGAGCAATCGGCCGAGTTCTTCATAGGCTTCCGGCTGGCCGCCGAGCACGATGCTGGACTCAAGATAGCTGCGCGCCTTGCCCCACAGTTTCGCCACCACGCACAAGCGCCCCGCCGTCAGCAACAGTGCGGCGTTCTCGCCTTTTTCACCCAGCCATTCTTCCACCCGCGCCAGTTGCCGGATCGGATCGTCGCTGCGGGCCTTTCCGTACAACACGATCAGCTCTTCGTCCCAGTGCGATTTCAGCGCATCACGCACCACGCTCTCGGCCTGATTCAGTTCACCGCAGCGTATCAGCGTTTGCACATAGGTGCGCAACACGGCGACATCGTTGCGGATCCGGCGCGGCAGGTTATTCCACAGGGACGTGACTGCCGCAGCCGACTGATCGTCCATGCGCTCCATCAGTTCGCACACGGTACGGATTTCCAGACGATCCACATCCAGGGCTTCCATGGCGCGATGTTCGCGCATTGCCGGAATCAGGGCGTGCAGTTTTTGCCAATCGCCGAGTTTCTTGTAAAGCCGGCCCAGCAATTTGAGACCGAACGCATGATTGGGATGCAGTTCGAGCAGACGATTCAGCGTCGCCAGCGCCTGTTCATGCTGGCGATGCGCAATCTGCAGTTCCGCCTGGGTCAAAAGCACCGCAAGGTGCGCGGCTGGGAGCTGTTCGTAGGCGCGGCGCAGGTAATCGTCGCGCCGTTCGTGCGCGCCCTGCATCTGCGCGGCGCGCGCTGCGGCAATGTAGGTGATCAACGGCATTTCGCTGTCGCTGGCGCGCCTCATCAAATGCTTTTCGCTGTCCCGCCAGCGGCCCTCCGCCAGATCGATGAGGCCGCGCGTAGTGGCCCGGCGTGCACGCAATTCGCGCCGGCGCAGCATTGCTTCGCGGATCCGCCGCGGGAAGGTCCAGAGCCTGGTTACAAGTTGGGTGAGGAGATAAAGGCCAAAGAACGAAAGCAGCACCAGCACCATGAGCGTGCCCAGCGACATCTCGACGCTGGTGTGGTGCCAGGCGAGCAGCGCATAACCGTTGTCGACATGTGCGGCCCCGGCGACCACGACGGCAGCAAGCAGCGCCAGCAACAGGTAGAACGCGTATTTCATGGCGCGGCGCCCTGTGCGCCTTCGAGTTTGCGCAGCAGTGTCAATGAACGCGAGATATCCGGCAACGGCGGGTTGATGTCCTGGGCCTGCATCTGTGCAAGTTCCTGCAGCGCGGATTTCACTCCGGGGTCCTGGACGTTGAAGTATGTTGCCAGCCAGTCATGTGCCGTGCGTACGCTGTCCCTGAAAGCGCCTGCGTCACGGTTCAGCAATGCCGCCCGCGCTGCGGTCAGGCGCAGCTCCAGATTGCGGCGCAGAAAAAATTCCTGATTGGGCGCAAGCAGCGGCTCAACGTTGCCCGCGCGATGCCGTACCGTGAACAGCGCCGCGAACAGGTGCGACACGGATGCCTTGATACGCTGCCACAGGGTGAGTCTGGCGTTTACCACCGCATGATTGTCGCCCGGTTCATAGTGTTCCGGCGCGACGCGCCTCAGCGGCAGATTATCGACATCTCCGGCGAGGGTCGAGAGGTTCAGCGCCATGCCTTCGACATCGGCTTGCGGCACGCCACGCAGCGCGGTTTCCTCTTTGGCAATCTGTTGGCGCACCGGAATCAGGCGTGGATCGGACAGCAGTTTGAGGCGTGCATCGGCAGCGGCGAGGGCCTTGAGTGCCAGCGCGGGATTGCTGTTGATCTGGACTTCCTCGTTGCCGGCTTCCAGCAATGACGCCGCTTCGGCGCGTATCCACGCATCGCGGCCTTCCTCGGAGCGTCGCCGCAGATCGGTGAGCGCTGCATCCATGCTGTCGAGACGATCGCCAAACGTTTTGAGAGTCTGCTGGGTGTTGGCCAGCGCTGAATTCAATTGCGTCTTCTGCGCGGCGTTGGTCTGCAGCTGCGTTACTTGCTGCGAGAGATTCTGCAGTCCGGCATCGAGCGCTTGAAGTTGCCGCGACTGATGCCACAACATCCAGCCGCCTACCATGGCGATGATCAGCAGCACGACAAATACCACTGAGGCAAGCAGCGCCGACCAGAGGCCGGCGGCGTGCGGATGTGACGTATGCGGCGCAGGGATCAGACTGGTGCCGGGCTGGTGTGCCGACGACGGCTTAGTCGTTTCGCTCATGCTCTCTCCTGTTTTTGTGCTGCTGGCGACCCCGCGCCGGCCACCAATCGGCGAGGGCGCCCACCAATGCTGCATCGCCGGCATCGCTCGCGACCAGCGGTCGGCGGCGCATCCCCAGCGCGGACACCAGTTTAATCAAGCGCGGACTGGATACCAAAAACTGTGCCGCCCGCAGGTAAGGTGTCAGCGCCGGGCTCAGCATCCGGTCGAGATTGAGCAGCGCTTCACGGCTGGTGACGACGATGACGTCCACCCGGCCTTCGCGGAACCAGCGGCTCAGTTCGCCGATCTCGGGACGAGGTACCGAACGACGGTAAACCTCCGCGTAATCAACCTCGGCGCCGCGCTCTTCGAGCGTTTCGGCCAGCAATTCGCGGCCGCCCTGCCCGCGAAAAATCAGGATGCGTTTGCCGTCCACGGTATGCAGGGCCTTGAGTTTGAGCAGTGCTTCGCTGCTGGCGCCGTCCCGCGGCAACATGTCGGGCTTGCGTCCATGCGCCATCAGCGCCCGGGCGGTCCCCGGTCCGATTGCTGCAACCTTGAGTCTATCGGGCAGCGCGCCAAGGTCGATGAAATGGGCGGCATACTCGACGGCGTTGGGACTCACGAATATTGCATAGTGGTAGCGATCAAGCCGGTCGAGGCAGCTTGCGAGTTCCGCGGAACGCGGGACGGTGCCGATTTCGATGGTTGGAAAATGCAGGACCTGCGCGCCCTTGGCTTCCAGCCGTGTCTTGAGTGCTTCGCCCTGATGAGCTGGCCGTGTGATGACGATACCGGCTTCTTTAAGCGGACGTGCGGCCATGCTTATCGCCCTGCCACATGACGCAATACCTCGCCGGCACCCCGGGCCAGCATGTCATCTGCGAGTGTACGCCCAAGCGTTTCCGCCTGGACAGCATCGCCGCTGATTTCGCCTTCGATCATCCGGCTGCCGTCCGGCATGCCGACGCGGCCCCGCAGGTGCAGGCGCCCGCCGTCAAGTTCGGCGTAGCCGGCAACCGGCACCACACAACTCCCGCTCAGCGCCCGATTCAGTGCCCTTTCGGCCAGCACACGTTGCCAAGTCGGCACATGATTGAGGCCGCGCACGAGTCCGACGGTCGCCGCATCGTCGCGCCGGCATTCGATTCCGATCACGCCCTGCGTGATGGCCGGCAGACTGGTTTCTGCGTCAAGAATCGCAGTGATGTGCTGACTCAAACCGAGCCGTTTCAAGCCAGCCACGGCCAGGACAATGGCGTCGTATTCCCCTGCCGCAAGCTTTCTCAGACGGGTGTCCACGTTGCCGCGTAACGGCAGCACCTTGAGATCACGTCGCCGGTAGAGAAGCTGGCACTGACGGCGCAGACTTGAACTGCCGATCCGCGCGCCCTCCGGCAACCCGGCAAACGATGCGTGGCGTATCGAAACAAACGCATCACGCGGGTCTTCGCGTTCCAGTACCGCCGCGATCGTGAATCCTTCCGGGAGTTCGGCCGGCACATCTTTCATCGAATGGACCGCCAGGTCCGCCCGGTGCTCGCCGAGTGCGACCTCCAGTTCCTTGATGAACAATCCCTTGCCGCCGATTGCAGCAAGTGAATCCTGCAGGTTGCGATCGCCCTGGGTGCTGATCGGCAGCAGCTCGACCGGACGCTCCGGAACCAGGGCGCGCAGTCGTGCCGCCACGTGCTCGGCTTGCCAGAGTGCCAGCGCGCTCTTGCGGGTAGCGATGCGTAAGGGAGCTGGTTTCAAGGCACCGATCCGGCGGGTAACGGGGTGTGCATGTTATCAGGAAGCAGGCGCGTCAGCGTCCCGCGCGCAGGCGTTCACGGACCTCCGGCGCCAGCCGGCGGCTGACTTCAACCGGGCGGTCGCGCCCGCGCAAGCGCACGCTGAAGTGTCCCTCGTCGAGCTTGTCCAGGCTCTCTATATGCGAAATGGCTACCAGCGCGTTGCGATGCACGCGCAGAAAGCGCCCGGCAAATTCCTGTTCCAGATCCTTGAGTGCCTCATCGATCAGCAGTTCGCCTCCGGTATGACACACGGTCACGTACTTCTGATCGGCGATGAAGCACTGCACGTTTTCGATCGCGACCACATGCAGTTTGTCGCGCAGGCGCGCGCAAATGTAACGGCGTGCGTCGGCACCACGCTGCGACGCAAGCCGAGTCAACTGCACGCGATTAAGGCGTCCGGCATGGCGCAACGCTTCCGCGAGTTTTTCACGGCGCACCGGTTTGAGCAGGTAGGCAATGGCATGGGTGTCGAATGCCGCGACCGCGAATTCGTCATAGGCGGTGGTGAAGATCACCGCCGGCGGGTTGTCCATCGCCGCAAGATGGCGTGCGGTTTCGAGACCATCCATTACCGGCATGCGAATGTCGAGCAGCACGGCGTCGGGTTGTGTCCGCTCCCACAGGTCCAGTGCTTCGCGCCCGTTGGCCGCTTCGCCCGCGACGGTGCAATCGGGTGTGTCGCGCAGCAGTTCCCGCAAACGTGCACGCGCCGGCGCTTCGTCATCCACGATCAGGATATTCATGGCACCAGCGGCTCGTAGGGCAGTTGCACGGATACGGAGAACTCGCCGTCAGCACTCTGTACTCTCACGTCAGCCCGCTCGGGCCAG
Source organism: Gammaproteobacteria bacterium (assembly GCA_035701115.1). Lineage (GTDB taxonomy): Bacteria > Pseudomonadota > Gammaproteobacteria > Natronospirales > REEB76 > DASSKW01. The sequence continues at coordinate 1,352 of DASSOA010000013.1, read as the reverse complement.
GCGAGCTTTAAACGTTCGCGCACATTTTCCAGCGCCATCTGGTTGCCGTGGCGGCGCGGCGCATCCGAGGGCGGCACGGGGTTGCGAATTGTGATCTGCAGCAGTCCGTCGCGCCGTTGGCCGGCGATGGTCACTTCACCGCCCTGAGCCAGCGTTTCCACGCCGTGGTAGATCGCATTTTCCAGCAGCGGCTGCAAAGTGAGACGCGGTACCCGTGCGTCCATTGGCAGCTCGTCCATTGCCCAGCTGGTTCGCAGGCGATCGCCCAGCCGCAGGGTTTCGATGTCGAGATACTGTTTGGCGAGTGCGATTTCTTCCTGCAGGGAAACGTGCGCTTGCTCGGTGAGGCTGGCGCGGAACAGATCCGAAAGGTCTTCCACGGCGCGTTCCGCCAACTCCGGCTGGCTGCGAATCAGCGCGGCGATGGTGTTCATGCTGTTGAACAGAAAATGCGGACGAATGCGCGCCTGCAGTGCCTCGATGCGTGAACGGGCTTCGCGCTGCACGTTGCGTTTCCACTGATACTGGATGTAGAAATAGCGCAGCATCAATGCACTGATAATCGCGCAGACGATCAGGTTCCGGGTAACGAATCCCGCGTGACTCGTGGGCAGCAATTCGTGCCCGATTCCCGTGTAATTGGAAAGTTCATAGGCCAGCTCGCTCAGCAGCGCGGTGACGGCGAGCAGCAGCAGATAACTTGCAAACGCGGCAAACCGCTGCGGAATGCGCGCCAGCAGCTTGCGTGACAGGCACAACACGCCGGCGCTGCTCAAAGCGATCCATTGCAGAAACAGCGAGATGCGCGCAAGGTCGAGCCACAGCCGCATACCTTCCCCAGGCAAATGCCGGGCGATGACAAGGATGAACGCGGTCAATTCGGCGATCAGCACCACTACCAGCACAACGGGTGCGGAGCAGAAATCCGGCAGGAAAAAATCCGGGTTGTCGTCACGGGCGGCGGCCATGCGCATCAGTGTCGCATAAACCGCCGCTGGCAGCGTGCCCGCGGGCGGTAACGGCTGGACGGATACCTATGCCTTGTTGAACAGAGCGTGCTTGAGCCTGAACAACGACGAGATGTCCTCGTCGCCGTGGCCATCCTGTATGAGCCGGCGGTAGTGGACACGGGTCATTTCCACGACCGGCAACTGCACGCCCTGCGACCCGGCCATCTGCTGCACGATGGCCAGATCCTTGTCGTGCAAGGTCACCTTGAAGCCAAGCGGATACTGACCGCGCACCATGGTGGGGCCGCGATGGGTCAGGAACCACGCGCCGGCTGCGCCGCTGCCTACCACTTCGATCACCTGGTCGAGCGGCAGGCCCTGCGCTTCGGCGAAGGCCAGCGC
>DASSOA010000012.1:0-8592 GCA_035701115.1 Gammaproteobacteria bacterium | reverse complement strand
GTCTTGCTACCCAGCCGGTTACCAAACAGCGTCTGGAGCCTTATTTGCAACCCGGCTGGGATTGAATCCGGTAACGCGTTGTAGTTACTTCGGCGGTTCGAGCGCCAGCAGGTAGCGTTCCGCTTCGCTGGCCGAGAACGGTTTGGAAAAATAATAGCCTTGTCCCTTGCGGCAGCTGAGGGCGCGCAGCAGTTCAAGCTGACGCGCATTTTCGATGCCTTCTGCTACCACATCCATTCCGAGATCGGCTGCCAGCACCGTGATGGTGCGCACAATGGCGCGTTCCCGCCGATTGCGTTCGATTCCGGTAACAAACGAACGGTCTATTTTCAGCGTATCCAGTTTGAAAGTACGCAGTGCGCTGAGCGACGAATAGCCGGTTCCGAAATCGTCCATTTGCAGGCTCACCCCGATGCTCTTGAGGCGGTCAATGGTCTCCGCGGCGAGTTCAGGGTTGTCCATGAAGACAGTTTCGGTAATTTCCAGGCACAGATTCTTCGGTGCAACGCCAGTGAGATCCAGCACACGCGCAACACGCTGCGGCAGCACCCAGTGGGCGAACTGCCGGTTGGCAATGTTGACGCTCATGCTGAAATCGTCGGTCAGGTGTTTGAAGCGCTTGCGCCAGGTATTGAGCTGCGTGCACGCGGTCTCCATCACCCACCAGCCGATCGGGATGATCAGGCCGGTCTCTTCTGCAACCGAAAGAAAATCGGCCGGCGCAACCAGTCCGCGGGTCGGATGATCCCAGCGCACCAGCGCCTCGAATCCCTTGAGTTTGCCGCTCGCGAGTTCCATTACCGGCTGATAGAACACCCGGAACTCGCCACGTTGCAACGCGTGGCGAAGTTCGGTTTCGAGTTTGAGGTTTTCCTTGACCCGCTCGTGCATGGCATCGTCGAACACGACGTAGCCGGATTTGCCGGCCGCCTTGGCGCGGTACATGGCCGTGTCCGCATCGCGCAGCACCTCGTCCGGATGCCGATAGTGAGGGGCGCTGATCACGATGCCGATGCTTGCCGTCGAAAATACATCGTGACCATCCACCGTGAACGCGCGTGCAAGTTCTTCATGCGCGCGGTCCGCTACTGCGGTGGCTTCGTCGAGGCCCTGAATGTTTTCCACCAGAATGGTGAATTCATCGCCACCGTGACGTGCGATCAGATCGGAGGGTCTCAGGCAGGCACGCAGGCGTTTGGCGATTGCGACGAGCAGACGATCGCCAAACGTGTGGCCCAGGCTGTCATTGATGAGTTTGAAGCGATCGAGATCCAGGAACAGCACCGCAAAGCGATCGCTGCCGCGCTTGCCGCTGCGTTCGATTGCGCGTGTCAGCCGTTCGAGGAAGAAACTGCGGTTGGGCAATCCGGTCAGCGCGTCATGATAGGCGCTGTAGACGAGTTCCTGTTCCGCCTTCTTGTGTTCGGTCACGTCCCGTACGGTGCCGGTGATGGCCGGCTGGCCGCGCCAGCTGATGCGCCCGATGCTGACCGAAACGGCGACCCGCGTTTCGCCATCGCGATGCAAGAGTTGAACTTCCTTCGGGTCACTGGCGTTTTCGTCGGGCAGGTCGGCCGCGAGTTCTTCGGCAAAGGCACGGCTTTCTGCCGCAATCAGGTCCAGTATCGGTTTGCCAATCAGATCGGCGGCGTCGTACCCGAGCAGTTTCGCGAGTGTCTGGTTGACGTACACCAGCGAGCCGGACTGGCTCATGAACACACCGTCCTGGTTGGTGTCTACCAGCGTGCGGTATTTTTCTTCGGACTGCACCAGCGCCTGTTCGGCGAGCTTGCGCGGCGTGATGTCCTGGATGAAGCCTTCGTAATAGAGGATGTTGCCTTTGTCGTCGCGCACAATGCGCGCGTTGTCGGAAATCCAGATCGGTGTGTCATCGCGGCGGAAAATCTGGAATTCCTGATCGGCATAAAAGCCGTCTTTTTCCAGGTAACCGAGCAGGATTGCGCGCTGCTCGGGATGAACGTACGCGCGTGAAGCAATATTGAGCCCGCTTGCGATCATCGCTTCCGGCGAGTCATAGCCGAGAATGCGCGCCAGCGCCGGATTGCCGCTGATAATGCGGCCATCTGGCGTTGACTGATAAATGCCTTCCACGGCATTTTCAAAGATGCTCCGGTACTTGCGTTCGACATCTGCGATGGGACCGTCGGGAATCGAGCCGCTGCTGAGATCGCGGCATACCAGCAACACGGTATTGCGGCCATCCAGCACGAGCAGCCGGCCGCGTACGCGTACCGGCAATGCCGTTCCGTCCTTGCAGCGCAGCTGACTTTCGAAATTGATCGCGCGTTCCTTGAGCAACTGACGCCCGGCATTGCGCCAGTTTTCCGAATCGCCGAGCGCGGAGGGCACCATTTCCAGAAATTCTTCCCGGCTGTAGCCGAGTACTGCGCAGGCGGCATCGTTGACTTCAAGCAGCGGGCCCGCGGCGCGGCCGTCGGTGTCCACGCGGTAAACCAGGGCGATATCGGTACCGATGTTGAAGAGTGCCTGATAACTCAGATCGCGTTGATGCAACGCGTCGAGTGCGGCGCGGTAGTCCGTGATGTCCTGAACGCTGGAAAGGATGCACGGGCGGCGTTCAATCTCCACGACTTCGGCGGACAGCAGGCCGCGCCGCTTTTCACCGCTGCGCGTCAAGAGATGCACTTCGCGATTGGATACCCGGCTGGCGACGCGCAATTCTTCGAGAATGTCGGCGCGTTCCTCCAGAAACTCCCAGACGCCCAGTTCGAGCGCGGTGCGTCCGATGATCTCCGCCGGGCTGTAGCCGAGAATGCGTTCCACAGCCTGATTCACGTCGGTGAATTTGCCGCTTTCGAGTTCCGAGATCGCAATGATGCCGGGGGCCGCGCGGAACGACGTGGCGAATTTCATTCCGGTCAGGCGCTGTACTTCATCGAGCCGCCGCCGGCGAAGTTCAGCCGCGCACCGGCTGGCCAGCAGGCGGAGCGTCGCAAACAGTTCGTCGTTGACCTCGAATGGGTGCCGCGACATCACGCCCATGTGGCCAATCGGATGACCGTCCAGTCCTGGAATGGCAACCGCGCAGTAGCCGCGCACCCCATGCTTGCGCAGCCAGCGGTCCTGCGGGTAAAGGTTGGCTGCACCGTCTTCGTGCCAGAGCTGGCCTTCAGCCAGCACCCTCGCGGCAGGGGTGCCGGCAATGAAAAATTCGCCGTTGCCGGCAGCAGCGTGATTCACGTGCCAGCCGGCGATCAGGACAAGCCGGCCATTGTCTTCAGGCTTGCGTGCCGTGACAAAGGCGTATTCGGTATCGAGGCTGGTGGCCAGGGTGCGCACCAGATGACGGAAGTAGTCTTGCCCCACGACGCCCGCGGTCTGCTCCACCAGGGTGCGGAAGAGCCCTTGCGGCAAAGGCGCGCTGGCGGACTCCGGCTTCATGCAAGGCTCCCGAACCGGTCAGACGAACAGCGGACGTATAACATAAGCAGGTATTTGCCCCAATGCAGGCACAGAACTGTGGCCGCAGACTGTAGATATTGCTGAGCTGGTATCTTCAAGTCAATGAAAAAGCGGAATTTTTCTCGAAATTGTACAAGACTACAGATGGCCACCGAAATTGAATGGGTACTGGCCCGTCTGATCGGGTGAGCCCAGATAGGTCAGCAAATGGGCTGCGTCGGAACCCGCGTCCCGCGCCGCGAGGGTCCCCGAGACCGTATAGGTTCTGCCTGATTGCAGTACGGCGTGAGCCTGAAGAATGAGGGGACCGCCGGTATCTTGGATCTCGCCGATGATGCCCTGGGCAGTATGCACCTTCATAAGGTAGTTCCCGAGCAGGGCGTGTTGCGGCCAGTTGAGCTCGGTTTCGCTTAACGCGACGGTGCCGTCAGCGGACTGAAGCAGACCGTTGCTGACCGAAAGATCCGTGAGATCAATCTGAAGCAGGCCGTTGATGCTGTTGGGAGGCAGCGGGAGCCAGCGATCAATGCGTGTCAAAGGGACGCGTCCGGCGAGATCGTGGACAACGATTTGCCGGCCTGATCCGATGTCGGCGCGCCCGTGAAGCTGCAGGGATCCATCGTCGAGCTGCAGGTGGTAGCCGATGCGACCGGTCCACGGCGCACGCCAGTCGAACGACCATCGCACCGCGCCCAGCGAGACCGAGTCGAACACCAGCTCCTGGGCCTGACCTGACCAGACACTGCCGCTGATATCGCTGAGCTGAATGCCTGCGAGTGCCGGTTTCAGCCAGCGCACAGCATAGGCGGCCGGAAACGTTGCACCCAGGAAAACCAGATAGGCCGCGATTCCCGGCAGCAACCAGCGCAACCCGCGGCGCATCATCCTGACGGAACCTGAAGACTGAGGGTCGCGTTGACCAGGCCGGTGCCGTCGCCCCGTTGCACGCTCATGTCGCTGACGCTGATGCCGAAACGTTGATGCAGGCTGCCGAGCCACTGCAGCAGGGTATCGAACGATGCACCTTCGAGTTGCACCCGGACCGAACCGTCGTTCTGCTGTTGGACCTGCCGCAACGCATCGCCGAGCCCGGCGCTGGTTGCTTCGTGATTGATGGTGGACAACAGCGCGCCCGGCGACAGCGTGGCGGGCTGGTTGCCGCCCAGCGACTGTATCTGCACCGTTACCGGCCGCATCCAGGCGAGCAGGGCGCGTTGTTCTGCAATGTGCTCGGTCAAAGCCGTTTTGCTGGCTGCGAATGGAGACAGAATTGCACCGTAAAGAATCACGCCGAGCAGAATAATTGCACCGCCGGTAAGGATCCGACGCTCGCGCTCTTCGAGCGACAGAAACCAGCGTCGCAGATCGTCGTACTGTTTCATGGCGAATTACCGGTCAGCGTAAGCCGGCCGCTCGCCTGACCGCTATTGCTGTTGACGGAATCCAGATTGACGTTGAAGTGGCCGTCTTCCTGCAAGGCGTTCTTGAGATTGTCGAGTGCCTGAATCTGATCCGCCTGCACCTGAACCTGCAGGGTTCCGCTGTGATAGCTGAAGCCGGTCAACTGCACGGTACTGTTCGCCTGCAATGCCGTTCCCAGACTCATCAGCATGGCCAGTGGCCCGTTGCTGTCGTTACCGCCACTCAACTGACTGAGTCGCTGCTGCATCTGCGCACGCGGATCAACCACGCGATGCACATCGGGCAGCGCCTTGTGAAACTCTTCCAGCACCTGCGCGTCCAGTTGCGCGGCCTGATGCCGCAATTCGAAATACGCGACGCCCTGCTGGACGATGCCCGCCACGCAGAAGACGGCCAGCAGCACGATTGCGACGCGCCAGCGTTGCCAGTGCTCGCTCATGCCTTTGCGACGGCCGAACTCGCCCTGCAGCAGATTGATTGCCGGTTTTTGATGCAAGGTTGCGGCGAACAGCGGGAGCAGACTGTCGTCATTGAGTGATGCGGTTTGCACGTCGAGTTCCAAGGCGCCGAATGCGCTCATGAGCGACGCGGCCGCTTCAGGATCGGCGGCATGAATCACGGCCTTGTCGCATGTCATCGTGGCTCTGACCTGTGCGAGGAAGCGTTCCGCAAGCAGCGGCGCGAGCGATTCCTCGGCACTGAAGCCCGAGCCATCCGGAAACCGGGCAAGGATATGTCCGCGATCGAGCGCGGCAGTCAGGGTTTCGTTCTGCACCGGGAGCGCCAGCATGTCAGGTACCAGCTGATCGGGCTCGAGGTCCGCTGACGCGAGTTGTTCGAGCCAGTGCGTAATATCGGTACGCTTCAAGGCGGCTACGCGATAACCCTGTTCGTCACGGGCGCCGAGCGCAAAATGCATCAATTCGACATCTTCTGCGAGCCGGTCTTCGAGCGCGAAAGGAACCGCCTGCAGGACTTTCTGCTGATTGCGGGTCGGAATAGCCACATGAAACAGGCTGATTCGGGCGCCGGGGACGATGACGCACAGACGGCGTCCATGTGCCTGCGCGGCGGCATCCGTGAGTGTGCCCTGTTGAACCCGCCCGATCCGGTTGCCGAGCACGTCCACCAGCAACCAGCTGGCCGGGCTGTCGTTGGCGGGCAGGCGCAGGTACAGGGTTTCAGCCATGAACGTCAGTCGTCAAAGTGTGCCAAACGTACGCCGGATGGCGAACGTTCCCCCGTTGGAATTTCTGTAGAGCAGACTGTACATGGTGAGATGCGTGCTGCCAATCGTTACCCTGACGGTCAGGCGGAAATAATTGGACGTGACGCCGGCATTTTGCGGCACACGCTGGTTGTTGGTCAGCTGCGGCCAGAGCTGGTTCATCTCGCTGGTATTCTGAAATGGATGCGTTGCCAGGTTCGCAGCCAGCGCGGTCGCCGTCCCGAGATCAACGTTGGGCGCCAGCGACATCAGCACCATGGGCGGTGCGGTATTGACGTTGATTGGTGTCGCCACAGTGGCGCCGATGAAACCGCCCGCGCCCGCTTGCTGATTCTGCGGGTTGCTGCCGCCGGGCAGCAGGGTCGCAAGCGGAAGCGCGCACACGTAGGGCTCGAGTTTGCGATAGACATCGGGCGTGACGCCGTTCACCAGCAGCAACTCGGAAATGCTGGTCATGGGCCGTTCGGCCGTGAGATAGGGCGGTTGCAGGCGGGAATAGGTTTCATCCTTGGCACCGCCCGGGAAATGCGGCTGGTCGCCGGGGTTGACCCAGTCAACCACCGCATAGGCAATGTTCGGATCCAGATTGAGAGCGGTAAGCAGACGCTCGAATTGCACGAAGGAGGGGCTCTGCATGCTTGGCGACGCTTGTGCGCCAACCAGGTTGTTGAGATTGAACAATCCCTGCAGATCCTGCAGTTGCCCGGTGACCGATCCGCCCTGTACCGGCAGCGGCGGCAGATGGGCGGCCCAGTCCTGTGTCAGGTTGACACTGGTGCCGGTCTGTTGGGTGGACGATTGCTGTTGTTGCTGCTGCTGCTGTTGCTGTTGCGTACCGGGTTGAGGCGACTCGATGTCGCGCCGCAAAATCTGTTCCGACCAGGCCTCTGCGCCGAGTGCGTATTCCATGGCCTGATCGCCCTGGATCACATTCGCGGTGCGATGTTCGTCAAGTCCGATTTCCCAGATCATGCCTGCGGCGAGCGTAGCGGAAATCGCCAGAACGACGAGTGCGGTCAACAGTGCAACGCCGCGCTGGCGCCGCGGACCTGCCTCAAGTGCCGTCGTCATTGCGATGTGCCTCGATCAGGCGCGTGAATTCGCCCTGGTCCTTGATGGTGACTTTGATCTCGACGGCGAGCGGCAGGCGCGAGAGAAATGCGTTGGCATTGGAGTTCAGCGGCGGCCATTGTTCCTGCCATTGGCCGTTCGCATCCATGTAGCGCAGGGAAAAATCCGTGACGTGATCGAGCAAGGTCTGCTTCAAGGGTTCTGTCTGGCTGCCTTGATCGAGCTCCGGCCATGAGAGACGCATCAGTTTGCCGTTGTCCAGTTCATAGGCGACACGCTGCTGGGTGCTGCGTACTTCTGCCAGTGGATTGCTCCAGCCGCCGCGAGTGAATATCACCTGAGGAATGTTTTGTTTGCCGCCGGCAAATGCAGGCTGCGGCGGACCTTGCATGCCGTCGCGAACCGTGCGCGGTTCAAGCTGACTGAAGTCGCGCCCGATGATGGTCATGGCGAGTTGCATGGTGCGCAATTGCTTCATGGCCGCGAGTGTATTGTCGCGCTGATGAATGACGCCATTGAGTCCGCCATAGGCCATCGCGGCAATGATCGCAAAGATCGCGATTGCGACCAGCAGTTCGATCAGTGTGAAGCCGTGGGCCTGATTCCGTTGCATGTTCAGCCACCGCCTTTCTTGTCATGTCCAGTGCCTATTGTCCCTCCGGTACCGGAACCAAACTGCGATGGAATATTCGGCATGGGCCTTCCCAGAAACCCCGTCAGGCTGCTGACGACCTGATCCTTCTGTGCAGCATCACTGACGTCAATGTCTGCGCGCAGCAGATCCGGATCCGAGGTTTTGGTGATGTTCACTTTCCAGTGCCATTTGCGTCCGCCCATGTTGGCGTCGCCATCCTGTTTGCCGAGCGACGGCCAGGTCGGCGAGACGCGCAATGCCGTGAGTTCGTTTATCGCCACCCAATGAGCGAGCGTTTCATCCCGCAACTGGCCGGCAATGTGCGTGCTGGTGCCCGCGGTGCCGATCACGGCCAGCATGGCAATGGCAAGCACGGCGAGCGCAATCAGCACTTCGATCAGCGTGAATCCGCCGCTGCGACGTCGGTCACGGCGCATGTTTGTCGTCGGGCGATTCAAGCACGATCCCTTTCATCAGGCTGCCGGTGATGATGTAGCGCTGTGATGGATCTGCCGTGTCGGAAACGCTGATCTTGAACGGCGTGACTTCGCCGCTCGACAGCAGGGCAATCTGGGGTCTGGGTTGTGAAGACGAAGCGTTGTCCCCCGTTTTGGATTGGTCATCGGCCGATGCGTTGTCGCTGCTGTCTGGCGTGACGGCGAGCTTGATCTTTGTGCCTTCCAGTTGCAGATCGAGGTTTACATCCTTGCCGAGCGTGCGTGGATGGAACAGGGTGCTGTCCTGCAGGGGTTGCCACTGCGCGCCGTCATATATAAAGAACTGATAACTGTGC
>DASSOA010000011.1:0-9170 GCA_035701115.1 Gammaproteobacteria bacterium | reverse complement strand
AACCCAAATCGAACCCGCTTGCTTGACAGTAACAGGACTGTTCAGCACAGTGTTCAACGTCCCGTTTCACCCGGCCGGCATACGTGAAATGCCTGGCTGTCTTGAGGTGAAATCACTGGCCGCCATCCGCGGAATACGCACATGGTTAAGCAACTTGGTCCGGATCGAGGCCGGCAGGCCGTCTTCAATCTTGCTCATGCGACCAGCGCTTCAAGGTAAGGGTGCATGACACGGCTCACGCGACAGATGGCGGCATACTCCTCGATGTCCCGCATGGTCACCTTCTTTTGACGCCATGCATCCTGCAGCGCTTCCAACGCAATGCCGATGCCGATCTTGTTGCGGTACTTGAAGCAATCCGCGAGCGTTTTCGCCACGTTGTAAACCTTCACGGTCCGGCCGGCAATGTGATGTGCGGTGACCCCTGCATGAAAGGCGTTCTCCGAAAAGCGGCACACGCGCAGCGGTGGGTAGTCGAGCTTGGGGGTCCGGGCGCCTTTCGGCAGGGCAATCCAGACCACCGGAGGTGACTGGGTGGTCAGTCCGTGGAATGACAGGGCCGACAGCAGGCACACCACGGCGTCCGGGTGACGGGCCGCCACCTGCACCAGTGTCTGGTGTTCCGTAAGGTCTGCCGAGGGTAGCGTATAAAGGCCCCGCGACTGGCGTTCGAGCTTGCCTTGCTTAACCAGGCGGACCAGGTATTCTCGGGGGATGTGATGGGCCGCAAGGTCACGGGCCCGCAGGACACCGGTCTTGCGGGTGAGCTCGAGTACCTTGCTGGCCATGCTTTTGTGCATGGGCTCAGTATGTTACGGAATGCATATATTTGTCAAGAACTAAGGGCGATTCGTAACATGGCCTTGCTGAACTTGGACGCCGACAGCATGCAGTCTGGCTTAGCCTTATTTTGTACTGGTTAGCGTGCGTTCTCGTAATCGCCGCTACCCTTTCGTTCATGAGCAAACTACCGAACTTTATGATGGTGGCCTTTTATGTTGGCTTCATTGCTGCATTTGCGATTGCGGCTTACAGGGTATATAGCCTCCGTTGCCCGGTGTGCGCAGGAAAGATCGGTGCTCAACCTATGATTCGCTACAGATTCATATTGTGTAAGGTCTGTGGTGAACGGATAGTATGTGAAAAGCAGTAGGCTGCGGGTTGCGACTCAAGTTCTGCTGAAGAAGTTCTGCTGAGGGTCGGTAGCAGCCTGTCGTGATGCGCGCCTGGGCGCCTTAGCTTACCTTTGGAGAAGCCCGCGTTTGGAGCGCAATGGATAAGGCCTTCAGAGCATGACCGATTACGGAATTTCACTGTAACTCGCAAGTGCGCAGCTTGCACCCTCGCTCATCTGTTCTATAACTACAGCATACCGCTGAAGGCGATCCGATCAATCATTGGGGAGGCTTGTGTATGCGTTTCAATGTCAAAGCACTCGCGTTAACCTGCGGACTGTGGTGGGGATTCGGTGTGTTCTTCTTTGCCTGGTGGATAATGCTGTTCGAGGGGCAGCATGCCGATGCCGGCATGCTCGGGCACATCTACCGAGGATTTGCGATTACGCCGCTGGGTAGCGTCATAGGGCTGCTGTGGGCTTTCGCCGACGGTTTCGTCGGCGGGCTGATTTTTGCCTGGCTCTACAATCTGTTTGCGGATCGCTTCGAAAAGCGCTGAGCCCCGACGTCACGGCCACGGTGCCGGGACCGGCACTTGCTTGGTCCCGGCGAGTTCGGCGACGGTTTGCGCAATATTGTGTTGGGCAAAATAGTCGAAATAATTCCAGTCGCCGTACGCTTGCTTCAGCTGCCGCAGCACGTTGGCCTGCAGCATCGGGCCGTGTTCGCCCATTTTGTGCGCGGCCATGATGTCGTTGCGCAAGGTCACCAGGTAATCTCGGAACGCGCGTACGTCCTCCGCCTTCCCCACCTCGCCGTGGCCCGGCACGAATGTCGCTGCGGGATAGTCCCGGAGAAAGGTGTCGTTGGTGGCGATCTGCGCCTTGGTATCGGCATCGATCAGGTTGGGCAGGCAGTGATTCCAGAACAGATCACCGGTAAACACCACGTTCGCGTCCGGGACAATTATCACTGAATCTCCGCCGGTATGACCCGGCAGCACGCGCACCACGACCTTCCGGCCGCCCAGATGGATTTCGATTCCGTGCCGATAGACGACGGTCGGTAACACGTACGACTCGACCATCTGTTTCTGCGCGGGCGTGATCTTGTCGCCGAAGAATTTCAGGTTTTCCGTGCGTTCCCAGGCCCGCACGTTGCGCTGCGCCATGATGACGGCACCCGCCTGCTGATAGACGCCGTTGCCGGCGACATGATCGAGATGATAGTGCGTATTGATCACGTAACGCACGGGCAGCGGCGTTTTCTCGTGAATCACCTTCAGCAGCGCGCGGGCAGCGGCCGGTTCCTCGAAGGTGTCGATCACGAGGACGCTGTTATCGCCGATCACGAACCCGGAATTTCCGCCGGCATGACTGCCGGGGACTGAAACGGCAGCCCATACGCCGTTCCCGACCTGATGCAATTTGAAATAGTCCGGTGCGTCGGCCGCGTTTGCGGCATTGCAGGCGACAACAACAACCAATGACAGACACAGCGAGCGCAACATGATTCGACCCCGTTACAGCGGACCGGGTCGCCACTATGCGCCTGCACAAGCCTGCGCGTAAACCGCGGGGTTCAGGAACCGCCGGAATCGCACTCCGTTGCGGTGGCAGTTCGCCAGCGCCAAGGTAAACCGGCACGGCTGCTGCGCATGGTGGTCAAAACCACGCCGCCGATCGCCAGTGCGCCGCCGGCAAGCGTGAGCCAGGTCGGGATCTGGCCCAGCCAGAGCCAGGCAATCACGAACGCACCCACCGGCTGCAGATACAGAAAGCTTGCGACCCGCGACGCGGGCGCGCGTGACAGGGCGAACGACCAGCTCAGAAAACCGATCACCGTGGGCACCAGGGCGAGATAGATCACCGCGAACAGATGCGCGTGTGGCACCGTCATTATCTTCTGCGGCAGATCCATGCCGAAGGGCAGCATGAACGCAGTTGCCGCAAACATGCTCGCGGCAGTAAATCCCAACGGACTGGTTCGCGTCAGCAGCGGTTTCTGCCAGACGAAATACGAACTGCTGCAGAGAACGGCAACGAACGCGAGAAAGGCGATCGGTTCGAAGCGGATGGAATGACCGCGCCCCACCGTCACCAGCAGGGTGCCGGCGAACGCGATCAGCAATCCGATAACGGCTCGCGTACTCAATGCTTCGGGCAGACGCAGCACCGCCAGCACCGATGTCACGCCCGGTACCAGGCCGATCACGACTGCCGCCGCACCCGGCGAGATGCGCGTCATGGAATAGCACAGGCTCAACTGATACGCGACGTTGCCGATCATTCCGAGCAGAATGACGGCCGGCCAATCCCGGCGTGGCGGCAGCCGGACCAGCCGCAGCATGACCGGCACTGCAAAACAGAGCGATGCCAGCAGAAAGCGCAGCAGAATCAGTTCGCCGGGTGCAAAGGCCTTCAATCCCGATGCGATTGCAGCGTATGACGACGACCACACGATCAGCGTCAAGGCGGCAGCCCAGAGTGCCAGGACGTCGGTCTTATGCGCGGCATTCATCTACGACACCTCTTTTGCGGCAAGCGGTTTTCCGGATTAACGCCGCGTAACGTCCGCGGTCTGGCCGAACAACATGCGCCGGCTTTCCTCCGACATCGGCCGCTCGGGTTTTGCATACGCATCCTTCACACCACGCCAGGTTTCGATCACCGCCGGGCGCGCGCGAATGGTCTCGAACCAGCGTTTGAGGTGCGGGAAATCATCGAGGTCCTGTCCATGCGCGCGATGCGGGACGATCCACGGATAGCACGCCATGTCGGCGATCGAATAGTCGCCGGCAATGAATTCGCGATCCGCGAGCTGCCGGTCGAGCACGCCGTACAAGCGGTTGGTTTCCTTCGTATAGCGTTCGATTGCGTACGGCACCTTTTCCGGCGCATACACGTTGAAATGTCCGTTCTGCCCGGCCATTGGCCCGAGCCCTGCCACCTGCCAGAACAGCCACTGCAAGACTTGCATGCGTTTCGGCAACTGCCAGGGAATGAATCGTTCGGTCTTTTCCGCGAGATAGAGCAGGATGGCGCCGGATTCGAACAGCGCAAGCGGTGCGCCACCGGTCGCCGGTTCGTGATCCACGATGGCCGGTATCTTGTTGTTCGGCGAAATCTTCAGAAACGCCGGTTTGAACTGCTCGCCTTTGCCGATGTTGACCGGCGACGTGCGATACGAAACACCTGCCTCTTCAAGAAACAGTTTGACCTTCAACCCATTTGGGGTCGGCCAGAAATACAGATCAATCACCTGAATTCTCCGCAATGAGTCAACCGCAATCAGGCCGGCGAAGTCTTGGCACGCGGCGTGCAACCGTCCACCGCCGGTTTTGCCGGGTTGCGTTCAGCGGCGTTGCGGTGCGGCGTGTTGCGCGACAGGGTCCACACTGAAAACCAGGCTGCCACGCCCGGCTGATTGCCCAGCGCGACCCACAAACGGGCGCGTGCGACATTGTCTGCTGGAATGTTCATGAGCGGCGATCCTCCTTGGATTTGTGCGGGTTGGAGTATCTCGACGGCGTGCATTCTGCTATTCTTCTGGCACAAGCTTAAGTACCAGATTTCATTATCCGATTCGACCAGATTTTCGCCCGAGGAGCCTGCCATGCACGAGCTGATTCTTGCCGTTCCCAAAGACGGCCGCCCCGGCTATCTGCGCATCGCAGACGGACTGCGCAGCGCGATCACCGCCGGCCGCGTGCAACCGGGAGAACGATTGCCGTCGAGCCGTACGCTGGCCGACATGCTGGGCGTGCACCGGCACACGGTGATTGCGGCAATGGACGAACTGGTCGCCGAAGGTTGGCTCGAAGCGGAGCAGCGCCGCGCGCATCGCGTCGTGAAAGAACTGCCGTCGCAGTTTTTCAAATCGGAAACCCGCGGGAAATCCTCGTGCCTGAACCGCAAGATCAGGTGGCAGTTCGCGCGCCAGGTCAACGCGAGCGAGTGCGGTCCGGAACCTCACAGAACCTCAGCCTATAAATACGTATTTCAGGGCGGCCAGCCCGATCTCAGACTGTTCCCCTACCACGAATTCCGTTCCTGCATGGCCGAGTCGCTGCGCAAGTCGCCGGTAACACGCAGCGGCTACAGCAACGCCGCGGGGTACCGGCCATTCATCGAACGTCTGGAACACTATCTCGCACACATGCGCGCCCTCACCGGGCGCCACATCATCGTCACGCACGGCACGCAGGAAGGCGTGTTCCTCGCCGCGCAACTGCTCATCAGGCCCGGCGACAAGGTCGGCGTGGAATACTACGGCTACAGTGCGGCATGGGATGCGTTCCGGGCGGCCGGCGGCGAACTGGTGCCGATCAAGGTGGACGACAACGGAATTGATCCGGACGCGCTGGAGGCGGCTGTTGCAAAACACAAAATCCGGTTTCTGTATCTCACGCCGCACCACCAGTATCCGACCACGGTCACGCTGACGGCGGCGCGCCGCATGCGCGTGTATGAACTGGCCAGTCAGCATCAGATCCCGGTCTTCGAAGACGACTACGACCACGAATTCCACTACCGCTGCCAGCCGATCGCGCCGCTGGCGAGCAACGATCCCTGTGAACTCGTCATCTATGCTTCGACGCTTTCCAAAGTGATGTTCCCGTCCATGCGCATCGGTTTTCTCGCCGTGCCCGAACCGCTGTACCAACCGCTGCTCAACCTGCGTTCGATCATCACGCGTCAGAACAGCGTGATCCTGCAGGATTCGGTAGCGCGCTGGATGGATAACGGCGGTTTCGAGCGCCATCTGCGCCGCATGCGCCGCGTGTATCAGGACCGCCGCGATGCGCTGGTCACCGCGCTGAACAAAGGCAAACAGCAGGGTCTGCCGCTCGACTGGACTGTGCCCGATGGCGGCATGGCATTGTGGCTCGACTGCGGAGTGGATGCCGATGCCGTCACACAAATGGCAGCGGAAGCCGGCGTGTTCGTCAGCCCCGAATCCATGTACCGCTGTGGAGCACACGGCGACAACACGCACCTCCGGCTCGGTTACGCGAGCCAGGCACCCGACGACATCGCCGCGGGAATCGCGCTCCTGAATCAGGCTGTGTCGAGCGTGGCCGGCCGACAACGCAAACGGCAGCCGCGCAAACGCGTTGCCTGATCCGCACGGCGCCGAAAAGACGCTCCCTCAGGACGTCTCGCTGTCGAGGTGCGCCATCTGGTTCGCGTCGTAGCGTGTACCGGCCACCTGTTCTGCCGGCACCGCAGCTTCGATGCGCGACAGTTCCTCGGCTGTCAGTTCCAGTTCGAGCGCGGCCAGCGCTTCCTGCAGCTGGCTGCGCTTGCGCGCACCGATCAACGGTACGATGTCGCTGCCCTGCGACTGCACCCAGGCAATCGCGAGTTGAGCGGGCGTGGCGTTCCGCGCCTCGCCGAGGCGCCGCAGTTCATCCACCAACCGCAGATTGCGGCGCAGATTCTCGCCCTGAAACCGCGGCATGCGCAGCGTGCGGATATCGCCCTTGTGATCGGGAGGCGGCACGCTGCCGCTCAGCAGGCCGCGCGACAGAATGCCGTACGCCGTAACGGAGATGCCGAATTCGCGCAACGCGGGCAGAATGTCGCGTTCGATCCCGCGGCTCATCAGCGAATACTCGATCTGAAGATCGGCAATCGGATGCACCTTGCGCGCACGCCGGATCGTTTCAATACCGACTTCCGACAGGCCGATGTGCCGCACGTAACCGGCTTTCACCATGTCCACAATAGCACCAATGGTGTCTTCGATCGGCACCGCGGGGTCGAGCCGTGCCGGCCGGTAAAGATCGATGTAATCGGTGCCGAGTCGTTGCAACGTGTAGGCAAGAAAATTCTTGACTGCCTGCGGGCGGCAGTCCACGCCACCCCAGCTGTTGTCCGGCCCGCGCAGCGCGCCGAATTTCACCGATATGAAAGCCTGTTTGCGTTTGCCGCCGTCGAGCGCGCGGCGGATCAGCATCTCGTTGTGGCCCATGCCGTAGAAGTCGCCGGTATCGAGCAGAGTGATCCCGGCTTCCAGCGCCGCATGAATTGTCGCGATGCATTCCGCTTCGTCTGCCGGTCCATACATGCCCGACATGCCCATGCAGCCGAGACCGACCGCGGAAACCGACGGACCGTTGTTACCGAGCCTGACGACCTGCATTCTCGACTCCTTGTTGTTATTGCCACAAACGTTTCGCACCCGACCCGACGCTCAGGCAGCGTACACAACGACCGCCGACCGGCCGGCCGCCGCAAGCACATCGCGGCCCACTGCCGTACCGGCGCGTGCGACACAGTATAAATCGTTCGCCGCCAGCCACCGACCTTTCGAATACGGACTATAGTTCTTGGGCCGATATCGGCATATCTGGGCGTGGGAGTTCGACATGATCTCGGTAATACAGCTCTGGCTTCCAATCCTGCTTTCGGCGGTGGCGGTATTTGTCGTCAGCAGCATCATCCATATGGTTCTGCAGTTCTGGCACTCACCCGACTATCACGGTTTTTCGAATGAGGCAGAAATTGCCGCCGCGATTCGCAAGGGCGATCCCGCGCCGGGTGTGTACGGGATTCCGTTCTGCAAGATGGAAGACATGAAAAAACCGGAAACCCTCAGCAAGTACCAGCAGGGCCCGGTCTGTACGGTCATCCTGCGACGCAACGGTACCGTCAACATGGGCGCCTTCCTGCTGCAGTGGTTTATCTTCTGCCTGCTGGTTTCGTATTTTTGCGCCTACCTTGGCACCTCCACCCTCCTGGCAGGTACCCCGGCACTGCAGGTGTTTCGTGTGCTCGGCACCGCGGCAATGATGGCGTTCGCCATCGGTGTCATTCCCAACGGCATCTGGGGCGGTTATCCGTGGAAGGGCGTCGTCAAGGCGGTGGTAGACGGCATTCTTTATGGGTTGGTGACCGGCGCCGTGTTCGCCTGGCTCTGGCCAAAATGACGGACTGACCCGCACATTTCGCGCCACAACACAAAGTTGTGACGCGCTATGATGTACATACCGTCCGTCTGAACCGGAGGATGTATGGCCAGAATTGCCGGACCCGATTTCACCCTCGGCGTTCCAACCGATTCGGTTGTTGAAGGCAAACCGCTGCTTGGTCACGTCGGGCAGGACCCTGTCCTGCTGGTGAAACTCAAGGACACTTACAGCGCCATCAGCGCCGTGTGCGCGCATTACCACGGTCCGCTAGACAAGGGCCTGGTGGTCGGTGAAACCGTGCGCTGTCCGTGGCATCACGCCTGCTTCAGTCTGCGCAACGGCGAACTGCTCGGCGCACCGGGACTCACGTCCCTGCCCACCTGGACTGTCGAACACAGTGACGGTCGGCTTTTTGTACGGGACAAACAATCGGCGGTTAAACGTTCCACTCGGCGATTACCAAACGCGGCGGCGCAGCCGGAATCGGTCGTCATTGTCGGCGGCGGCGCCGCAGGCGAAGCCGCAGCGACGGCATTGCGCTTCCACGGCTATGAGAAGCCCGTCACGATCCTCAGTGCCGAGGACAGCCTGCCACCAGACCGCCCAAATCTGTCGAAAGATTTTCTGGCCGGTACCGCGCCGGTCGAATGGGTGCCGATCCGCAACGAAGCCTATTACGCCAAACAGCAAATCACGTTGTTGCGCAGCACGCGCGTAACCGCACTCGACCCCAAACACAAATCGCTACGCACGGCGGACGGACGTGAGTTCAACTACGGTGCGCTGCTGCTCGCGACCGGCGCGGACCCGGTCAAGCTGCCGACACCCGGCGCGGACCTGCCGCATGTGCACTACATGCGCACCGTCGCCGACAGCAATGCCATCATCAAGGACATCGAGTCCGGAGCGAAACGCGCAGTGGTCATCGGCGCCAGCTTCATCGGTCTCGAAGTCGCGGCATCCTTGCGCACGCGCGGACTGGAGGTGCATGTTGTCGGTCCCGAAGCGCGGCCACTGGAACGCGTACTCGGTCCGCAACTCGGCGATTTCGTCCGTTCGCTGCATGAATCGAAAGGCGTCGTATTTCATCTGGGTCAGACCGTGACGCAGATTGAACGCACGCAGTGCACGCTGAGCAA
>DASSOA010000010.1:0-13455 GCA_035701115.1 Gammaproteobacteria bacterium | reverse complement strand
GCAGTGACTTCGGCAACCCGCATCGCCGAAGCGCCGGACGTGCCGACCATCGCGGAGTCAGGCTACCCGGGCTTCGACGTATCATCGTGGTACGGCATCGTCGCGCCCGCCGGAACGCCGCATCGGATCATCGACTACCTGAATCGGGAAATCGTCGGTGTATTGAAACAGGCCGACGTCAAGGCGCGCCTGCGGTCACTGGGCACCGAGCCGATCGGGGGCAGCCCGTCCGATTTCCACAAGACGCTGCAGGCTGACACAACGCGCTGGGCGGAAATCGTTCGCGCCGCCAACATTCACATCAACTGAGATTTGGCGCAGCTGCGCCCCTGTTCCGCCTGCAGTTGTTCGAGCAGCCCGCGGGCCGCATCTTCGATCATGTCGAGCGCGTGTTCGAAGCCCTGCGGTCCGCCGTAGTACGGATCCGGAACCTCGTCGGCCTTCACGTTGCGGGCATAGTGCATGAACAGTTTGACGCGGCCGGCATATTGCGGCGGACAAAGGCGTTGCAGCGCAGCCAGGTTGTTGCGGTCCATCGCCAGCACGTAATCGAACACGCGAAAGTCGTCACGGGTGACGCGGCGCGCGCGCAGCGCGAACAGATCGTAGCCGCGGGCATGTGCCGCCGCCTGCGCGCGTTCGTCCGGCGAATAACCGATGTGGTAATCATGCGTGCCCGCCGAATCGATTTCGATCTCGTGCTCGAGCCCGGCGTCCGCGACGAGTTTGCGGAACACGCCCTCCGCCGTCGGCGAACGGCAAATATTGCCCATGCAAATAAAGAGCACACGTATCACGCTGCTCTGCCGCTCATGCGCCGCTTCGCTCGGATACAGTACACCGGCTCAAACATCGCGCTGTCGCTTGCTCGCCGCCTTCGCCGGTCGCACCCGCTTCGCGGGCACCTGCTCCGCCGCTCATGCGGCCGCTCCAATGAACAGCCGCTGCTTGAGCTCCTTGAGTTGGTCGCGCAATTCCGCGGCACGCTCGAATTCGAGGTTCTTTGCGCACTCCAGCATTTCCTTTTCGACGCGCTTGAGTTCGCGCGTCAGCGCCTTTTCGCTCATCATTTCGTAGCGTGCCAAGGCCTGCGCCGCCTTCAATTCCTGGCGCGCCTGGTCGGTGTCGTAGACGCCGTCGATGATGTCCTTGATGCGCTTCGACACGCTTTTCGGCGTGATGCCGTGCGATTCGTTGTAGGCGATCTGTTTCGCACGCCGGCGTTCGGTTTCATCAATCGCGCGCTTCATCGAATCGGTGACGACATCGGCGTACATGATCGCAGTGCCGTTGACGTGGCGCGCGGCACGGCCGATGGTCTGGATCAGCGACCGCGTCGAGCGCAGGAAGCCTTCCTTGTCGGCGTCGAGGATCGCCACCAGCGACACTTCCGGAATGTCGAGTCCCTCGCGCAGCAGGTTGATGCCGACCAGCACGTCGAACTGCCCCAGCCGCAGGTCGCGGATAATCTCGACCCGCTCCACCGTGTCGATGTCGGAATGCAGATAGCGCACGCGCACGTCATGCTCGGCGAGATAATCGGTCAGATCCTCGGCCATGCGCTTGGTCAGCGTCGTCACCAGCACGCGCTCGCTGTGCCGCACACGCAGATGGATTTCGGACAGCAGGTCATCGACCTGCGTCATCGCCGGCCGCACTTCGATGGACGGGTCGACCAGGCCGGTGGGCCGCACCACCTGCTCCACCACCTGCGACTGATGTGCCGCTTCATAGTCCGCCGGTGTCGCTGATACGAAAATGGCCCGCCGCATCATGCGCTCGAATTCATCAAAGCGCAGCGGCCGGTTGTCGAGCGCGCTCGGCAGGCGAAAGCCGTACTCGACCAGATTTTCCTTGCGCGAGCGGTCGCCGCGATACATGCCGCCGATCTGCGGGATCGTGACGTGGCTTTCATCGATGAACATCAGCGCGTTCGGCGGCAGGTAGTCGATTAGCGTCGGCGGCGGCTCACCCTCATTGCGCCCGGAAAGGTGGCGCGAATAGTTCTCAATGCCCTTGCAGAATCCCATCTCGTTGAGCATTTCGAGATCGAAGCGGGTGCGCTGCTCGAGGCGCTGCGCCTCCACCAGCTTGTTGTGCTTCTGAAAGAACGCGATGCGCTCCACCAGCTCCTGCTTGATCGCTTCGATCGCACGCAGCGTGGTTGCGCGCGGCGTAACGTAATGGCTCGACGGATAGACCGTGTATGGTGAGACCCGCTGCAGCACGTGCCCGGTCAGCGGATCAAACAGCTGGATCGTCTCCACCTCGTCGTCGAACAGCGTGACGCGCACCGCGGTTTCGGAGTTCTCCGCCGGAAACACGTCCAGCACGTCGCCGCGCACGCGAAACGTGCCGCGGCGAAATTCGAAGTCATTGCGCTGATACTGCATCGCCACCAGGCGCTTGATCGCATCCTGCTGGGTCAGTTTCTCGCGCTCGCGCAGGTGCAGGATCATGCCGTGATAATCGACCGGGTCGCCGATGCCGTAGATCGCCGAGACGGTGGCAACGATGATCGTGTCCGGGCGCTCCAGCAGTGATTTGGTTGCCGATAGCCGCATCTGCTCGATGTGCTCGTTGATGCTGGAATCCTTTTCGATGAACAAATCCTTCGACGGAACATAGGCTTCCGGCTGATAGTAGTCGTAATAGGAGACAAAATACTCGATCGCATTCTCGGGGAAGAATTCGCGCATCTCCGAGTAAAGCTGTGCCGCCAGCGTCTTGTTCGGTGCCATGATCAGCGCCGGACAGCCGATGCGCGCGATCACGTGCGCCATCGTGTAGGTCTTGCCGGAGCCGGTGACGCCGAGCAGCGTCTGGAACGCGAGGCCGTCCGTCACGCCTTCGGCCAGTCGCGCGATCGCATCGGGCTGGTCGCCGGCCGGCGCGAACGTCTGATGCAGCCGGTATGGGCTGCCCGGAAAGGTGATCACTTCGGGGCCGCCACGGGCGGCGGCCGGGATTTTCAATACGGAATCTGCCATCGAAAAAAGCCGTAATGGAACCGTCAAATTATCCTCTATCGGAGCTTCATGTTACCAGTTCGTTGCGTCGGGATCGCCCTTCCTCCACCAAACCCGCGCAACAGGGTAAAATGCGTATTCCTGACAACCATTTAATCACCAACCACCCACATTCAACATGAGCGGATCCTTTCTTGCAGCGGTCGAAATGGCACCGCGCGACCCGATTCTGGGCGTGACGGAAACCTATCACGCGGATACCAACCCGAATAAAGTAAACCTTGGCGTCGGTGTCTATACCGACGACAACGGCAAAGTGCCGGTGCTCGAATGCGTGCGCCGCGCCGAGCAGCAACTGGCCGCGACCGCGGCACCGCGCAATTACCTGCCGATCGACGGCCTGCAGACCTATGACCGCGCCGCACAGGAAGTGTTGTTCGGTGCCGGCAATGGCGCGATAAAGGACGGCCGCGTCATCACTGCACAGACGCTGGGCGGCACCGGCGGCCTCAAGGTCGGCGCCGATCTGCTGCGCCGGATCAATCCGCAGGCGCAGGTATGGATCAGCAACCCCAGCTGGGAAAATCACCGCGCGATTTTCGAATACGCGGGCTATACGGTGAACACCTATCCCTATTACGACCCGAACACGCACGGCGTCGATTTCGAAGCGATGACCGCCGCGCTGCAGAAGCTGCCCGCCGGAGCGGTCGTCGTGCTGCATGCCTGCTGCCACAATCCGACCGGTGTCGACCTGTCGCCCGAGCAGTGGCAGCGCGTGCTCGAAATCGTGAACCAGCGCGGGCTGGTGCCGTTCCTCGACATCGCCTATCAGGGGTTTGCCGAAAATCTGGATGCCGACGCCGCGGCAGTACGCCGCTTTGCCGCGGCATGTCCCGCGCTCCTGGTGTCGAGCTCGTTCTCGAAGTCGCTGTCACTTTACGGCGAACGTGCCGGCGCGTTGTCCATCGTCACCGAAAACAGGGACGAGGCAGCCCGCGCGCTGAGCCAGCTCAAGCGCGTGATCCGCACCAACTATTCCAATCCGCCGACCCACGGCGGCCAGACCGTCGCCACCGTGCTGACCACCCCGGCACTGCGCACGCTGTGGGAACAGGAACTGGGACAGATGCGTGACCGCATCAAGGTGATGCGCCGTTCGCTGGTCGACAAGATCCGCGCGCTGCGTGCCGATTTCGATTTCAGCTTCGTCGTCGAGCAGCGCGGCATGTTTTCATACTCGGGTCTGACGAAGGAACAAGTGCACCGCCTGCGCAGCGAACACTCGATCTATGCGATCGACAGCGGCCGCATCTGTGTCGCTGCACTCAATACGAAGAACGTCGATTACGTCGCGAACGCGATTGCCAAGGTCATCATCTGATCGCACAGCGCAGCCATCATGCATTGATCGAAAAAACCGGTGGGCATTGATTCAATGCCCATTCCGCAGCCCGAAAAAGGCCTCTCCATTGTGAACTGACCCCAAGAAATTGGACAAATAAAAGTTAAAGGTTCATCAAGGCCTGGATCCGGTATTGCACCGGGCTCAGGCCTTTTAATTTGGTTTTGATGCGGCCATGGTTGTAGTAATGGATGTAGCGGTGCAGCTCGATCTTTAACTGTTCGATGCTACTGAACCGGTTCAGATAGAAGCACTCCGACTTGAGGGTGCCGAAGAAGCTCTCCATGGCGGCGTTGTCCAGGCAGTTTCCCTTGCGGGACATGCTCTGGGTCAGGCTGTGGGCTGCGAGCTCTCGCCGATAGGCAGGCATGTGGTAGTGCCAGCCCTGATCGGAATGCAGCAACGGCGTATGTTGGCCTGTGAGTTTGGCCAGCGCCTTTTTGAGCATATTGCCGACCAGCTGAAAGTGCGGCCGCTTTTGCATCTCGTAGGCCACGATCTCCCCGTTGTACAGGTCCATCACCGGCGACAGATAGAGTTTGTCACCCCTGACATTGAACTCGGTCACATCGGTCACCCACTTTTGGTTCGGCTGATCAGCCCTGAACTGCCGCTGCAACACGTTCGGCACCTCGGCATTGAACTGCCCCCGGTAGGAGCGGTACTGCTTGGGCCGCACCAGAGATTTCAGGCCAAGCCCCTGCATCAAGCGCTGCACGGTCTTGTGGTTGACCGCCAAGCCCGCACGTCGTAGTTCTGCAGTGATGCGCCGGTAGCCGTAGCGGCCCTTGTGACGCTCATAGACCGCACGGATGCGGGCTTTCAGGCCAGCGTACGGGTCTTCGGCTTGTTGCACCTTGGCTTGGTAGTAGAACGTGCTGCGCGACAACCCCGCGATCTTCAGTAATGCGGCGAGCGGGTACTGCGGCCTCAGTTCGATCAGGGCTTGCGCTTTTTGGGCGCAGCCTGCTGCTTTGCTCGAACCAAGGCATCCAATTTTTTTAGGTACGCCACCTCTGCGCGCAGGCATTCGTTCTCTTTGCGCAACTCTTCCAGCGTGCGCATAGCGGTGGGTCGCGCTGGCACCGATTCGGGGGATTTTGGGCGGGTCATCTTCTTGGGGCGGCCTCGGGGTTGGGGTTCTAACGCATCCAGACCTCCTTCATGATACCGGCGTTCCCAAGACGCTACGACTGCCGTGCCGCCGCGCAGATCGAACAGCGCGATTACCTGACGGTAAGTCAGCTCTTCGCGCCACATCCGCTGCAGCACCGAAAGCTTGAATCGGGCATCGTAGCGACTGTATTTCCTGCGTATCCCCGCCTCGCCATGCTGCCTATAGCCTTCCACCCAGCGCCGGATCGTCGCCCCATCTACCCCGTATTGGGATGCAAGCATCCTGAAGCCCTTCGACCCTGACAAATATTCCTGGACTACGGCCCGCTTGAAACCCTCGTCATACTTCGCCATTAAAAACACCCCAAAAGTTGGATCGGTGTCCAACTTTTGGGGTGCAGTTCATTGCGAGAGGCTTTTTTATCGGGGCCTGCTGCATTGCGGTGTGTTTATAGTGTAAGTCGTTTTTCCTGCAGCAACGCCATGCGACAGCAGCCATTGCTCTTGTTTCTCGTCGTGCTGCAATGAACAATCAATCGGAACGCGGGCATGAAGAACTTGCAAACCCTGGATTGATCCTATAAAAATACAAACATATAGATAAATAGAGGACTCTTTCAATGTTGGCTGATCAGCGGCTGCCGAGGTACCAGCGTGTCTACGACGACCTTGCAAGTCGGATTGCCAATGGAGAGTGGAAACCTGGCGAGGCTATTGCCACGGAGCTGGAGCTTGTGGATACTTATGGCGTTGCTGTCGGCACCGTGCGCAAGGCCATCGACGCCCTGGTTTCGGAAGGCGTGCTGGAACGCTTTCAGGGCCGCGGCACGTTTATCAAGCGCGCCAGCTTCGATACCTCCCTGTTTCGTTTTTTCCGCTTGGAAAATGCGCTGGGGGAAAGGCGCGTACCGGAGAGCCGCATTCTGCGGCAGGAAATCCTTGAGGCGCCATCAGCTGTGTCCGCTGCCTTGAAGCTCAAGCCGGGCAGAAAAGTCATTCGCATTTCACGCTTGCGGCTGTTCGACAACAAGCCGCTGCTGGCGGAAGAGATATGGCTGCCATTGCACAAGTTCAAGCGGCTGATGACGCTCGATCTCAACCAGGCCGGCAACTTGCTGTATCCGGCGTACGAAGCCTATTGCGGACAGATCGTCGCCTGGGCCGAGGAAACCCTGACGGCTGAACCCGTGAGTGCGATGCATGCGCGGCTGCTGCGCATCAAAGCAGGCGAGCCGGTGATGGTGATCGAGCGGCTGGCCTGCGGTTACGATCACGGACCGCTGGAATGGCGGCGCTCGCGCGGGCCGGCATCCCATTTCCGCTACCGCATTGAAATCCGATGACGAATATCCGGGCATCGTTCAAGTCACGTTTGCAAGGAAGGCCGGAATCATGAAACAGGCGGCGTCGAATCAGCGCTGGACACAACGCCCCGAAGGCTCCAATTGGGGCGATTTCGGCGCGGACGATCAGCGCGGACGCCTCAATTTTCTGACGCCTGAAAAAGTGCTGCAGGGTATTTCCGAGGTACGCGCCGGATTGGCGTTCTGCCTGAGCCTGCCGCTGGATTATCCGGGTGGCAACCTGCTCAATCAGCGCCGCCATCCGCCGCAGATGCATGCGGTTCTGCGCAATGGCCGCCCGTATTACAACTACCGCTGGAACGTCGAGCAGCCCGGGCTGACCGATGTGTCATCCGACGAAGCGGTGCTGCTGTACAGTCAGTATTCAACTCAATGGGACAGTCTGGCGCACGTCGGTTCGCAGTTTGATGCCGATGGCGACGGCGTGGCTGAAGCTGTCTACTACAACGGCTATCGCGGCGGTGAGCATGTGATGGGACCGCCACAGGAAACGGTTGATGGCAAGCTGGTGGTTGAGCCGGTTTGCGCACGCGCGCTCGGCATCGAAAACATGGCGACGACCGGCGTCCAGGGGCGCGGCGTACTGATTGATCTGCATTCGCGCTGTGGACGCGAACGCCGCGCGGTCAGCTACGACATGTTGATGCGCATCATGGACGATGATGACGTCGAGATTGAGAAAGGCGACATGCTGTGCGTGCATACCGGTTTTGCGCAGATGCTGCTGGACATGAAGAAAGATCCCGACCCTGCCCTGCTCCACTCGTCATGCGCGGTGCTGGACGGTCACGATAGCCGCCTGCTGCGCTGGATCGATGACGTCGGCATCGCGGTGCTGATTTCCGACAATCATGCGGTCGAGGCGCGCCCGCAGCAGTTTCCGCAAAATTACAAGGGCCCTGCGCTCCCGCTGCACGAACACTGTCTGTTCAAGCTCGGCATTCATCTGGGTGAGCTGTGGTACCTGACCGAGCTTGCCGGCTGGCTGCGTACGAACAAGCGCAGCCGCTTCCTGCTGACCGCCCCGCCGTTGCGCCTGCCCGGTGCAGTAGGCTCGCCGGTCACCCCGGTCGCAACCGTTTGAGTCGATCGGCAATGTAAATATATCCGGTGCTATTTCCGCCCGCTGCCCGCAGTGCGCAGCCGGCTGAAACAAAAGATGTCCAGGTTCATGGTTGCAACGCAAAACAGAGAGGAGCGTCAACATGTTCAAACAGGTCATCGCAGCATTGATCGGGATTGCCATTGCCACGTGTGCGCAGGCCGCTCCGCGCGATGTGCGTATCGCCTATATCACATCGAATCTCTCGCCGCTGTACGTCGATGCCAAGCTGTTTACCGAGGCCATCAACAAGAAACTGCCGGGACAGTTCAAATTTACGCTCTACCCCAATGGCCAGTTGGGCAAGGAGGCGGCCGAAATCGACAATCTCGAGCTCGGCTCACTTGAAATGGGCGTGGTGGCATCCGGCATGACGAAGGCGGTGAGAAAGCTCGGCATATTCGATCTGCCGTGGCTGTTCAGCAATATCAAGGAAGTGCGGCACGCGCTGGCCGGACCGCTCGGCAAGGAGATCCGCGAGCAGGTGAAAAAAGACACCGGCATGATCGTGATCGGCATTTACGAGAACGGCTTCCGTGACGTGATCAACCGCGAGCGGCCAATCAACGAGCCCAAGGACATCGCCGGACTGAAGATACGTGTCGCGGGCGGCAAATTCCGTCAGGACGTATTCCGCAGACTGGGCGCGAATCCAACACCGGTAGACTGGACCGAAACCTTCACCGCGTTGCAAACCGGTGTGGTCGATGGCGCAGAAGCCGCGATCTACGGCTTTTACGAAGCCAAGCTGTACGAAGCCGCGAAATATATCAGTCTCACGCACCACGTCTATTCGCCGAGCTTTCTGCTGGTGTCGAACACGTTTTTCAAGAGCCTGACGCCGGCTCAGCGTAAGGCGTTTCTCGATACCGGCCGTGAAATCGAGGATGCCGTTTACAAGACCACCAACGCCAACGAACAGAAGTATCTGAAGGCAATGTCGTCCAAGGTGAAAATCAACAAGGTCGACATCGCCGCCTTTCGCAAGCTGGTCCATCCAGTCTACGACGATTATGTAAAAAAAGAAGGCGGAGGCTGGCTCAAGCTGATCGAGAACGCACGCAAGCCGCATTGATCCTTGATGCTGATGCGGTTGCTTGATCGCCTGGTCGCGCTGATATCGGCGCTGCTGGTCGCCGGCACGACGGTGCTGACGTGCGTCTCGGTGTTCATGCGCTACGTGGTGAATTCGTCACTGCCGTGGGCGATCGAGATTTCCGGTTTTCTGCTGGTGTGGATCAGTTTTTTCGGAGCCTATCTCGCGTTCCGCCAGCGGCAGCATCTTGGCGTTGACATCCTGATCGACAAACTGCCGGAGCGTCTGCAGCGCATCTGGTACAGTGTGATCGATGCCGCACTGATCGTGCTCTTCGCGGTGATCTTCATCCATTCGCTGCGCTGGGTACGGGTGGTCGGCGGCCGCGAGATCGCGACCGCACCAATCGAGCGTGGCGTATTCATCGTTATTATTCCGATTGCCTGCGTGCTGTGCGCCATCGCGGTCATCGCCGATCTGTTCAAGCGCTGGAAGGAACGCACGTGACCGCGATCCTGCTGGGCGTGCTGCTGACGCTAATGGCGGTCGCTTTCCCGATCGGCTTCGCGCTGATGGGAACCGCGGCGGTCACGATACCGGCGGCCGGGATGGATCTCATTTCCGTCCCGGTACAGTTGTTCTCGGGAACCGACAGCTTCGCGATTCTGGCCGTACCGCTGTTCATCCTGATGGGTGAACTGATGAGCGCCACCACCATCGCGCACCGGCTGGTCGAGCTGGCGGTTTCGCTGGTCGGATGGATGCGCGGCGGGCTGGCTCACGTCAACGTGCTGACCAATGCGTTCATGGCCGAGATGAGCGGATCGGCGACGGCGGATGCCGCGGTGCTGAGCAAGATCTTCGTGCCGGAAATGGAACGCGCCGGCTATCCAAAGGCCTATGCGGCGGCGTGCACCGCAGTCAATGCGACAATCGGCATCATCATTCCACCGTCGATTCCGATGGTGCTGTATGGCGTGACCACCAATACCTCGATCCGCGATTTGTTCATCGCCGGCATCGTGCCGGGCATCATCCTGGCCGGCGCGTTCATGCTGACCTGCTATATCTTTGCCCGGCGCTACAACCATCCGGTCGACGAACATTTCGAACTCCGGCGATTGAAAGCATCGCTGCGCGGAGCCCTGCTGCCAATGCTGATTCCGATTCTCGTCGTCGGCGGATTGATCGGTGGCATTTTCACTGCCACCGAAGCCGCCGGCGTCGGGGTGATCATCGCGTTGATCGGCGGCGCGTTCATGTCGCCCGACTTCACTTGGAAGAAACTGTACGATGCGCTGGTGACCACGGCGCGCCAGACCGGCGTGGTGATGATGCTGGTTGCCGGTTCTTCGGTGCTCGGCATACTGGTGGCAAACGAGCAGATTCCGCAGCACGTCGCGAACGGGTTGCAGACGTTCGCGCACAATCCGGTGCTGGCGCTGCTGCTGATCAACATCTTTCTTCTGATACTCGGCATGTTTCTGCAGGCCGCTGCTGCCATCATCATCGTGGTCCCGGTGTTGATGCCACTCGCTGCAAAAATCGGTATCGACCCGGTGCACTTCGGCATCATCGTGACGCTCAATCTGGGCATCGGCCAGCAGACCCCACCGGTCGCCACCGTGCTGCTCACGGTGTGCGCGATCACCGGACTCAGCATCCAGCAGGTGATGCGCTACAGCAAATGGTTTCTGATCACGATGTTTGCCGTGTTGATGCTGGTGTCGTACGCACCGGTCACCACGTTGTGGTTCCGGCATTTCATTTCGTGACAAAGGAGTCGAAATGACAGACACAGTGCCGAATCCAGCCACCACTGTGCAGGACGCAGACGATCCCGGTCCTCTGGCCGGCGTTCGCGTACTCGACTTGTGCGGTTACCTTGCCGGCCCGTACGGTTGCACGCTGCTCGCCGATCAGGGCGCGGACGTCATCAAGATTGAGCCACCGCAAGGCGACAATTTGCGCAAATACCCGTCCACGCTGCAAGCCGAATCGCGGGCGTTTCTCGGTGTGAATCGCGGCAAGCGCGGCATGGTACTGGACCTCAAAAAAGAAGATGGCTACCAGGTCTTGCTGAAGCTGGTGCGCAACTCAGACGTCCTTGCGCACAACTTCCGGCCGGCGGTGGCGCCGCGGTTGCGCATCGATTATGAAACGCTGTGTGAGGTCAATCCACGCCTGATCTATTGTGCCGTCAGCGGCTACGGCGAATCCGGCCCGTTACGGAACAAGGCCGGCTATGATCAGGTGCTGCAGAGCCTGTCCGGGATTTGCGCAACGCAGGGCACGCCGGAAGATCCGAAGATCGTCTATGGCTCGATCGTCGATTACTACGCGGCGTCGTTGCTGGCGGGCGGCATCGCGTCGGCACTGTTCGCCCGCGAGCGCACCGGCAAAGGCCGGTTCGTCGGCGTTTCGCTATTGCGCAGTGCGCTCGCGCTGCAGTCCGCCCGCCTCATCCGGGCCGAAGGCGAACCGCTCAACGTCAATCGCGACATGCGCTCCGGGGGCATCACCGGATTGCACCCGACGCGATCCGGCAGTTTGTATCTCTCGGCGAACACGCCGCACTTCTGGAGTGCATTGTGTGAACTTGTCGGGCTGCCGGAACTCGCCGCCGATCCGCGCTACGATACAGTGCGCAAGCGCGCCGAACACGCGGACGAAATCGTGCCACGCATTCGTAATGCGCTGGGCGAACGCACGGCGCTTGAATGGGAGGCGCTGTTCGGCGAGCGGGTGCCGTGCGCCGCAGTACGCCCAGTCGAGGACATGTTCGAGCATCCGCAAGTGCTGGCCGAACGGGTAATGGAAACCTATGTTCATCCCGTGGTCGGGCGGTACCGGGGGCTGGCGCGGCCGGTCAAATTCGGTGCAGGTAATACTCGGACACCATCAGCGGCGCCCACCTTCGGCCAGCATTCCGCCGAGATACTTGCCGAATACGGCTATTCTGACGAAGAGATTTCCCGGCTGTGTGATGCAGGGGTAATTGTCCAGCCCTGAAAGAACCTTGGAGCCTCTCATGCGCAGCAAGCTGTTCGTCCCCGCTTCCCGCCCCGAATTGTTCAGCAAGGCGCTGGCCAGTGCCGCCGACGCCATTTCGTTCGATCTGGAAGACGCGGTGCAGGAAGATCGCAAAGCGGAGGCGCGCGCTTGTCTTGCACAATATCTGAAGGAAGCGAGCACGGCCGATCAAACGAAGATCATTATCGTCCGTACCAATGCAGTGGACAGCGCGCACTTCGATGCTGACCTCGATGTCATTGTCGGCAACGCGCTCAACATCATCAATCTGCCGAAAGTAGAAAATGCCGGTAGCATCGTGCGAGCGGTGCAGTCACTGGAAAAACTCGAAACTGAACGCGGTCTGTCGCGGCCGGTCGAGATACTGGCCAATATAGAATCGCCGCTGGGGCTGCATCACGCCGCCGAAATTGCCACCTCACACCGTCGCGTGATGGGCCTGCAAATCGGTTACGGTGATCTGTTCTCCCCGCTCGGCATCGCACCGGCCGAGCCCTTTGCCACGCAATGTGTCCGCGTCCGAGTGCGCATGGCTGCCGGTATCGCCGGCATCGACGCCTATGACGGCGCTTATCCAGATATCGCGAATCCGGACGGTTATCGACAGGACGCACAGGCCGCCCACCGGCTCGGCTTTGCCGGAAAGAGCTGCATCCATCCGTCGCAGATTGCGCTCGCCAATCAAGTTTTCGTACCCGCCCGCGCCGACATCGAGCATGCGCTACACGTCATCGAAGCAGCACGCGCGGCGCGCGCAAAAGGCGTCGGCGCGTTTGTGGTGGACGGGCGATTAATCGACGGTCCCTTTATAACGCGCGCTGAAAGAGTGATTGCTGTTGCGCGAAAACTTGGATTGGCGGATTAACCTGGCTAACGCAACGTATAAAGATACGCCATGATGTCGCGCGCATCCTGCGCCGTTATACCCATGTCGGGCATGCCGCCATCGGGCAGCCGGAGCACCTGCTGCGGCGCGACCGGCGCCGACGCCAAGCGTAACGCCCAGCAACAGCGCCACGCCGCCGCCCGTCACTCGATGGCCTGCCCGCCGCGGCAGCCGCGCATACGCCGGTAGCTGCATGGTATTCCTCCTGTGAAAATACTTTAGCCGTACGGGCTGCAGGTGCCACACAGTGCCAAATTCGGGTTCTGCATGGCAATTGCCGTTGTATCGCAATACGACAGATACTCGTTTCGCAACAATCACGCGCGAAACAGCGTGTCGCAAGTGCCGTGCCATTGAAAATCACGACATTGCGACATTCGCATCTCACCCGACGTCAGAGCGGCTTACTGCGAACGGAATCAATCTGTTAAGCGTTGGAGCACATTCATGAACCGGCCATCGGAACGTTATTCCGCAATCGGGGCATTCACGAAAATTGTGTTTGTGCAAAGAGTGGTTGCGCGCACGCTTGTAACTTTTTCAC
>DASSOA010000009.1:0-8633 GCA_035701115.1 Gammaproteobacteria bacterium | reverse complement strand
CCGTGTTTCGATTGAGGATATCGCTGAGGCATGCGGTATTGAAATAAGTGAAAAATCGAGAGGTTGGCTGGGTGAAATGTTGTTGAAGGTCCAGGCCAAGAAGCTGAGTGTGGTCACACTTGATTCGTCCTACGGATTTTCTTTTTCTTGTCTTTGTAGTGGGGTGGAATTAGTTGATGATTGGAAGAAGCTGATAGCTCAATAGTTTCTACTGTGTGGGCACGATTGCTTCCAGCCAAAACATGGGGCTAATCACGGAGTTCCGCTACTGGGATGGTCCGCCCCCCTCATTCGGCTTCTAATGAGCCCACGGGGACGCGAAGGTGCCCCGACACAGAGAGAGGCAGACCATCATGACTATTCAAACACTCGGCTTGGATATCGGCAAATCGACGTTTCATGCGGTCGGATTGGACGCTCGCGGTCAACCGGTGCACCGGCATAAATACACACGCTCATCGCTGATGAAGTACATGGCGAACCTGCCACCGTGCCTGGTCGGTATGGAGTCCTGTCCGGGTTCGCAGTATCTGGCACGGCGGTTTAGTGAATGTGGACATACCGTGCGCCTGATGGCGGCACAGTTCGTGAAGCCGTACGTGAAGTCGAACAAGTCTGATTACCTGGATGCGGAAGCGATCGCGGAAGCCGTCACTCGGCCCACTATGCGGTTTGTATCGGTCAAAACCTCGGCACAACAGGACCTGCAAGCGGTGCACCGGGTGCGCAGCGGACTCATGACACAGCGAACCGCGCAGATCAACCAGCTCCGGGCGTTCCTGCTGGAGAACGGCCTGACGATACCGTGCGGCGTTGCGGCCTTGGGACAGGGTGTGCCGAGAATTCTGGAGGACGCCGAGAACGGACTTTCACCCCGCATGCGTGCACTGGTGGCCGAGCTCTGGCAGCAGATCCATGTGCTTGAGACGCGCATCGGTGAGTTGAACGAGGAACTTGCGCACGTGGCGCGAACCGATCCGGCGTGTCAGCGCTTGTTGACGATCCCCGGCGTTGGTCGACTGACTGCAACCGCATTGGTGGCGGCGATTGGTAATGGACAGGAGTTCCGGCACGGCCGCGAACTGGCTGCCTTCCTGGGTCTCGTGCCGCAGCAGTACTCAACGGGCGGTAAACCGACCCTGTTAGGTATTTCCAAACGCGGCAACACGTACCTGCGGATGCTCTTCATCCATGGTGCCCGTGCGGTTCTGCGCGGAGCTGACAAGCGTGCTGATCGACTCGGGCCGTGGTTACGTGGTCTCAAGACACGCCGGCATGCGAACGTTGCAGCTGTTGCACTTGCCAATAAGCTCGCGCGCATTGCCTGGGCGGTGCTTGTGCAGGGCACGGAGTATCGCCCAACGGCAGCGTAACAGAAACGATTTCGATCCCACCGGGTTTGCAAGCGTCACGAGGTGATGGCGACAATGGTTTAACGGCCTGACTGAAAACCTGAGACCCATAGAGGCCATCAAGGCCGCTCCGCTTTTGAGGACAGTCAGGCGCGCATTCCCATCAGGGCCCGAAGGCAAACACTGCCTTCAACATGAGGCCGGATACATTTGGGCAAACCACTTTATCGCCGATCCAAATGCTGGCTTGCAATCAAGGGGCGGACCATACATATGGGTCGGAAGCAGCCGTAGCGTACATATACAAAATAGAGCTTTCAGATCATAGTTATTGCCAGATTTGAGACTGGGATCGCTTGCGGAGTTCAGGCCGGAACAGATCGCGGAATTCGGCCGCCGCAGGTATCAAACGCCCGCCTGCCCCGCAATCAGGCCGATGAGTACCAGCACCACCACCACTGTGCCGATCAGCGCATAAAGCCAGTCGCGCATGCGCATGCTGACGTAGATGCCGGCCAGCAGGCGCACCATCGGCGTCAGCAGCAGGATCACAAGACCCGCGTCGAGAAACGC
Organism: Gammaproteobacteria bacterium; assembly: GCA_035701115.1. Taxonomy (GTDB): domain Bacteria; phylum Pseudomonadota; class Gammaproteobacteria; order Natronospirales; family REEB76; genus DASSKW01. Next base: position 6,708 of record DASSOA010000009.1, on the reverse strand, counting down.
GCTGACGCGCCAGAAGCGGCCGGGCTCGAGAATGCCGCCCACGATATGCCGCAATGAACCTGTCGGTGTCGCAGGCATCTGGCTACCGTGCGCGAAGAACAGCACAAGCCCGATCAGAATGGACGTGAGGCACAGCGTGACGCTGGCTCGCACAATCCAGATGTTGATCAGGCGACGCTCACGCGTTACGTGGTTCACAGGTTAAAGGCTCCTTTCAGCAGCATTTGCAAGGCAACCAGCAGCAGCACCGCGCCAAAAATACGACGCAACAGCGGAACCGGCAGCGAGCGAACCAGATGGCCGCCGAGGTAAGAGCCCGCCAGCATGCCCAGAATGACGGATCCCGCGAGCACCGGCGAAACGTCACCATGTGACAGATAGTAGCCGGCGCTTGTGGCGGCGGTGACGCCGATCATGAAATTGGACGTCGCCGTGGAAACGCGAAACGGCAGACGCATGAAGCGGTCCATTGCAAGCACCTTGAACGCGCCGGACCCGATACCGAGCAGCGCCGACAGTAGCCCCGCTCCCACCATGATCAGGAATCCGGGAATCACGTTGATCACGTGGTATTCCGTCCACACGCCGTTCTGTTCATAACGGCTCGCCAGCCGCAGGCGTCGCGCCAGCGGCGAATCATGATCCGCGCCGACGATATCGGCGTGTTTCGGCACAAACGACATGATGGCCGAGTATCCAAGCACGATTCCGAACAGCACGAACAGAAACCGCGACGAAAGATGATGCGCGATTACTGCACCGGCCAGTGCACCCGACGAGGCGGCCATCTGCAGAAACAACCCGACACGCATGTTGCTGAGTCCGGTTCCGACAAAGCGCGTCGCGGCGCCGGTTGACGTCGCGATAATACCGAACAGACTGATGCCGACAGCCTCCGGCACAGGCAGGTGCAGCACCAGCGTCAGCAATGGAACGATTACCATGCCGCCGCCGAGCCCGGTCAGCGCGCCGATAAACCCGCCGGCCAGGCCGCCGCACAACACGATCAGCACAATCAGCATCGGATTCATGATCAGGTTCTGCTCCTGCGCGCCGCGGTGCTCGCGCCATAGCGATGACAACTCATGATGTGATCATTGACCAGCCCGGTTGCCTGCATGAACGCGTAGCAGATCGTGCTGCCGACGAATTTGAAGCCGCGCTTCTTCAGGTCCTTGCTCATGGCATCCGAGATTTCCGTCCGCGCCGGAACCTGGGCCATGCTGCGCCACGTGTTGCGCAGCGGCTTGCCGCCGACAAACCGCCAGATGTAGGCATCGAAGCCGCTGAATTCGTCCTGCACGGCAAGAAATGCATTTGCATTGACCACGGCTGAATTGATCTTGAGACGGTTGCGCACGATGCCTTCGTTCTTCAGCAACTTCGCGACATCGCGCGCGGTAAATCGCGCAACCCTCGCCGGATCAAACCCGGCAAATGCCTGACGGTAGTTTTCACGCTTGTGCAGGATCGTGGACCACGACAATCCAGCCTGTGCGCCTTCGAGAATCAGGAATTCAAACCAACGCCGCTCGTCGTGCACCGGCACGCCCCATTCCGTGTCGTGATAATCGAGATACAGCGGATCGGTGGGCGTTGCCCACGCGCAGCGCTTGAGGGAATCGGCGGTGCGTGTCACGCGGAATACTTGGGTGGAACATCGCCCGGCTGTGCGGTTTTGTACCAGCGCTCGAACTCGGCCGTGCGCGGATGCCCTTCCGGCGGCGCCCAGGCCGCGAAATCCTGCTCCGGGATCGGCACGTAGGGTCCGCGCTTGACTTCCAGCACCACCGTGGACGGTGCCAGTGTCACCACGGCATGCCAGGTTCCGGCATCGGTTTCCAGACCGTAAGTGAAGCCGCCGCCAGACAACAACGTGCGCGTCAGCACCTTGCCCGCATCATCGAAGGTGAGCACCAGCATTTCGCCGGTGACGATCATCAGTAATTCCCATTTGTCGGGGTGACGATGCGGCCGGATGTAGGTGCCCGGCTCCATGGCCATGCACATGCGATGGAACGGCTCTTCGTGCGACGCATGCAGATTGTGATGCGTACGCAAACGGGGCGATGCCAGCGCCGTATCGTGCAACTGCGCGATCAGATCCCGGTCAATGATTTTCATGGCCTGTGAATTCCGCAACGACGGGGTGCGCAGATTATAAACGCGACAGCCACCGCGAGGTGGCTGTCTGTACGCATTAACCAGTGTTTAATGTGCGGCTCAAATCCGCCATTGCACCTTGCCGACCAGTTCCTCGGCCATCGGTTGCATGGGTGAAGGATTGTTGGCGAGGATCGCGATACTGCCACTGCCGGCCGGTTCGATGACACCCCGGAATCCTTCTTCGTCGAAATGTTGCGGTTTGTTGACGTGAATGTGCGGCAGCAACAGCACCGTTACCGGACCGTCCTTGCCGCGCACCACGAGATGCGCCACCAGCCGGCCACGGAACGGGCACACCCGCGCGTAGGTGACATCGTCGAGCCCGCCGCGCACCTGCACGCCGACCTTGTCGAGCACCCCCTCCACCAGACTGACCTTCCGGATCAGGGGTTGCCCGGGCACGATCGCGTCCGCTTCCATCGGGTTCTTCACGTGCTGGATCACGGCCGCGGCCAGCGGCAGCTCCGTGCGCGCTTCCCACCAGACCCCCGCACTGATGCCGACCGCCAGCAGCAGACTGGCGGCCAGTGCCAGCCAGGTGAGCGGGCGGGGACGACGGTCGTGCTTGAGCGAGGCGTCCAGCACGATGCGGGCTTCAAGATCATCCGGCACCGGAATCGAAAGGGCACGATCCAGTCGGGTGTCGAGCGCCAGCAGGTCCTGCATGTAGGCCGCGCACGCCGCACAGACCTTGCAGTGCGCAAGGATCGCACTGTCTCGGCGCTGGGGTTCAGCGCCAAGAATGCGGCGTACCTCGAGGCAGTTCGTGGTGATCGTCATGCCATACCCTCTCCAAATGTCGCAGCTTTCCCTCCCAGTAATTCACGCAACTGATTGCGGGCGCGGAACAGGCGGGTCAGCACCGCGCCCTGTGTCAATTCAAGCAACTCGGCAATCTCGTCCGTGCTGCACCCCATCAGGACCTGCAGAATGATCGGTTCCCGGTATTCGGGACTCAGTTTGCCGATGGCGCGCCGGACGTCATGCACGTCGGTATCGCTGCCGCCGACGCTGGCGTTGTGGTCCACCAGCGGCAACTCCTCGATATCCACAGTGTCCTTGCGTTTGGCCAGTTCGCGCATGAACTCGTTGCGCAGGATGGTAATCAGCCATTGGCGGGCCGCCGCCTCGTCGCGCAGCGAATCCAGCGAACGCCAGGCACGCAGCAAGGTTTCCTGCACCAGATCTTCAGCCAGCGTCCGGTCGCGGCACAGCCACCAGGCATAGCGGAAAAGCCCCGGGACCAGCGCGCGGGCGAGAGCATCGAAGCGGTGTTGACGTACGGCCATGCGCTAGAGACCCGAGCGGGTGGATATTTATTACGCTGTCAGCGCGTGCCCTTGCCTTCTGCGGACAATGCCCGGTGAGGCGGGCGCAGGTGCAGTATAACCTTGCCGGAAGTGCTGCTCCGGAGGCGCGGCGCAGTGCATGGAGACGCGAGCCGCCCACCGCTAACTGGCTGAATCAGCAGGTTTGTTTTACCCTACTCAGCCCGGTTTCCCTGTTCCATGACCGTCAGGAGTCGCCCGTGACCACCCAGTCCCGTTTTCCGGGAGCGTTTCCTTCAACCCGCATGCGTCGCATGCGGCGTGACCGGTTTTCCCGGCGCCTGATGCAGGAATCCCGGCTCAGTTGCGACGACCTCATCTACCCGGTTTTCGTGCGTGAAGATGACATCCGGCGTGAGAGCGTCGCGTCCATGCCGGGCATCGAGCGGCTCTGCATCGACGAACTGCTCAGGGAAGCCGAGGAACTGGTCAAACTGGGTGTACCCGCGGTGGCCCTGTTTCCGGTCACCCCCGCCGCTCGCAAATCCCTGGATGCCGCCGAAGCCCATAACCCGGATGGCCTCGCCCAGCGTGCGGTGCGCGCGCTAAAACAACGCTTTCCCGAACTCGGCGTCATTACCGATGTCGCGCTCGATCCGTTCACGACCCACGGCCAGGACGGCATCATTGACGAAACCGGTTACGTGCAGAACGACATCACGGTGGACGTGCTGGTGCGACAGGCGCTGTCGCATGCCGAAGCCGGCGCCGACGTGGTGGCGCCGTCCGACATGATGGACGGCCGCGTGGGCGCCATCCGTCAGGCACTGGAACAGCGCGGTTTCATCCACACGCGCATTCTCGCCTATGCCGCCAAATACGCATCCGGCTTCTACGGCCCGTTCCGGGACGCGGTCGGCTCGGCGGCGAACCTCGGCAAGGGCGACAAGCACACTTACCAGATGGACCCGGCCAACAGCGACGAAGCGCTGCGCGAAGTGGCGCTCGATCTCGCCGAAGGCGCCGACATGGTGATGGTCAAACCCGGTCTGCCGTATCTTGATATCGTGCACCGCGTCAAGAAAACCTTCGGCGTGCCGACGCTGGTGTATCAGGTCAGCGGCGAATACTCGATGCTGATGGCGGCCGCGCGGAACGGCTGGCTCGACGAACGCACGGTGGCAATGGAAGCGCTGACGTCAATCAAGCGGGCGGGTGCAGATGCGATTCTCACCTACTTCGCGAAACGCGCAGCGGCATGGCTGAGGGAAGCCGAATGAGCAGATGGCATCAGGCGGTTTCGTGGTTTGCAAACGTGCCGACGCATCCATTGTGCAGGTGATCTGACAGCTTACCGGTCGCGTCATGCAAAACGATAACTCACTCTGTGCCGGCCGCACTCGATCATGAACAGACACACCGCAGCAAGCCCATCGAGGGGAAGTCGTTGAACAGCAGCCCGGATCGGTATGCGATTATCGGCCACCCGGTGGCCCACAGCCGTTCACCGCAAATTCATGCCGAGTTCGCGCGCCTCACCCGGCAGCCGCTGAGTTACGAGCGTATTGATGCACCGCCCCGGCACTTTGCCACGGCGTTACGTGATTTTCTCGGCAATGGCGGACGCGGGGCGAACATAACCCTGCCGTTCAAGGAAGACGCCTACGCGCTGTGCCACACCCATACCGCCCGCGCACAACAGGCTCACAGCGTCAACACGCTTTATATAGAAAACGAAAACACACTGGTGGGTGACAACACCGACGGCATCGGACTGGTTACCGATTTGCTGCGCAATCAGCAGGTCGCCATTCGCGGCAAACGCGTGCTGATACTGGGCGCGGGCGGCGCGGCGCGCGGCATTCTGCCCGCGCTGCTGCGTGAAGATCCCGCGTCAATCCGGATTGCGAACCGCACGCCGCAACGCGCGCAGCATCTCGCCACGGCGTTCAGGCGGCAGGGCAACGTGAGCGCGTGCGGATTCGACGGACTGCGCGGCACCAGCTTCGATCTCGTGATCAATGCCACCTCGGCAAGCCTGGCGGGTGAACTGCCGCCCTTGCCCCGCGACCTGCTGGAACCGGGCGCCACCTGTTACGATCTCGCCTACGCGGAACGGCCCACCGTATTCATGCTTTGGGCGGACCGGGAAGGCGCGGCAACGGTTCTCGACGGTTGGGGCATGCTGGTGGAACAGGCTGCGGAATCGTTTCGAATCTGGCGCGGCGTACGCCCACCCACTGCGACCCTGCTCGCATTGCATCCGCGCTGACGCATGGGCAAGTCAAGCCTGCTTATCGCCGTCGCTGCCGCTGCGCTGACCGTCAGCGTCTGGGCGTTCTTCAACCAGCCGGAGCACGAACCGCCGTGGCCGGCACGCATTCAGGGCTTCGCATTTTCACCTTATCGCGCGGGCCAGGATGCGCTCAAGAGTCAGTTGCCGACCGACGCCGAAATCGACAGCGATCTCCAGTTGCTGTCCGGCAAGACCAACGCGGTGCGCACCTATTCTGTTGAAGGCACGCTTGCCGATATTCCGCAACTGGCCGCGAAGCACAACATCAATGTCGCGCTCGGCGTCTGGATAGACCAGGACCGGGCCAGCAACGAAGCACAGGTAAAGCGCGCCATCCACATCGCCTGGCACCACACCAACGTGGTGCGGGTGATCGTCGGTAACGAAACCATCCTTCGCAACCAGATACCGGTATACGAACTGATCGGCTATCTCGATCAGGTCCGCAAGGCGATCCATCAGCCGGTTTCCACCGCGGAGCCCTGGTACACCTGGATACAGCACCCTGAACTGGCCGAACACGTGGATTTTCTCGCGGTGCACATGCTGCCGTTCTGGGAGGGCGTCAACGCGGACGTCGCCGTCGATTACATTGCACAACGCATGCGCGATCTGCAAAAGGCGTATCCGGGCAAGCCCATCGTGATCGCCGAAGTGGGTTGGCCCAGCGACGGACGCGCCCGTAAAAACGCCGTTGCCTCCACGGCAAATGAAGCCATGTTTCTGCGGCGCTTCCTTGACTACGCGGACAGCCAGCACTGGACCTACTACGTCATGGAGGCGTTCGATCAACCGTGGAAGGAGCAGAACGAGGGCGCCGTCGGCGCCTACTGGGGCGTGTGGAATGTCGAGCGGCAACCGAAATTCGCGTTCACCGCACCGATCATTCCGATTCCGGCATGGCGGGTGCTGGCGACCATCTCGGTGGTGATCGCGGCATTGCTGTTGACATTGCTGTACTGGGACAGCCATACGCTG
>DASSOA010000008.1:0-8889 GCA_035701115.1 Gammaproteobacteria bacterium | reverse complement strand
GCCGAGAGACTGTTTTACGGGCAGCACGGTAACTGGTTTATAGTGACGTGAAAATCACGAATAAGAGGCCGCAGGCATGCCGAATGATACCCGAAAGCTCGCCGGTAAAACGGCCTTGATTACCGGAGCCGTGCGCCGCGTGGGCGCCGCAATCGCGGAACGCCTGCATGCCGAAGGCATGAACGTGGTGCTGCATTATCACCGCTCGGAAGGCGAGGCATCGGCGCTGTGCAACCGGCTGAATGCGAGCCGGCGCGATTCGGCAATGCTGGCACAGAAGGATCTCGCCGATGTCGCGGGTTTCGATTCCATTATCAAGGCGGCGCTGCAATGGGGCAGCCTCGATCTGCTGGTGAACAACGCGGCGATGTTCTCCCCCACGCCGATCGGCAGCGTGACCGAAGCCGATTGGGACCAGTTGATGGACACCAACCTCAAGGCGCCGTTTTTTCTGAGCCAGGCAGCGGCACCGTACCTGCGCCGCAATCACGGTTCGATTGTCAACATCGTGGACATCTACGGGCAGCGGCCGTTGCGCGAACACACGGTTTACAGCGTGAGCAAAGCCGGCCTCGACATGCTGACGCGTTCACTGGCGCGCGAACTCGGGCCCGATGTGCGGGTCAACGGCATTGCGCCGGGCGCCATCCTGTGGCCCGAACAGGGGCTCGATGGCAAGAGCAAAAAGGCCATTCTGGACCGCACCGCGCTGCAGCGCGTCGGTTCTCCCGATGACATCGCCGGCGCTGTGGTGTATCTCGCACGCGATGCCGAATACGTGACCGGGCAGATTCTTTCTGTGGACGGCGGGCGTAATATCGGCTGGTGAAGCGTTGGGGGTGATGCGCCTGCGAGTCAGGTGCCGGAGCAGCTTGAATTGAATCAAGTCTGCCAAGTCAGTGTCATACCCATGATCAACGTAAAGGAGAAACCATGAACCGACAATCAATTCAACGTGTTCTCATTGCGTGTTGCGCAATCACGCTGATCTCGTTTGCGACCTCCGCCGCCGCGGACCAGCTGCTGACCAAGGAACAGGGCCAGGACGTCCTGCAACTCGGCAAGATCAAGGTGGAAGGAACGCCGGAAGTGCTGAGGGTGCTGCAGATCATCAAGCAGGGGCTGCGTGAGCCCTATTCAAACGATCCAAAGCTGGCCAATGTCGTCGTGTGCCGCCTCAACACGCAGGCAGGCAGTCATGTTCGCCAGACCCTGATCTGCGCGACCAACCGCGGGTTTTCTTCAAACCGGGATGCAATCCAGGACGCCGCCGCCGCGGCGCGCGCGTCGGAATCCACCGGGATTTGCGAAGCGACGATGTGCAGCACCGTGACGGACGAGCAGGTGTTTTCAGTTTTGAATGAAACGCTCGACTCACTGCCGGGCCGTACTCTGAAAACATCGGTTGACGCGGCGGAATTCCATGCCTTGCTGAACAAGGTCCCCGATAAACCGTCACACTCCGCGAAATCCAAACAGACTGACAAGACTGCAACACCGATCACGAAAACGCCTTGATCCGTAATTGACCAAACCCGCAGTGTGCGCAACTTCGTGCACTGCGGGTCCGGCACGGAGCCGTGGCATGGAATGCGCTGCAAAGTCTGAATACCGACCGCCTTGAAAAGGCCGAGCACGCCGGATTCCTGCCAGCTATCGTGTCTGCATGTCAGTCGTTCAATAGCCGTTCACCAGTTGCCGCCAACCGTATTTTTTTGGCGCGGGCATAATTGCCGCGCGTTCAGCGAGCGTGCGTGCCGCGGCGAAGGCATACGGTCCGCAGTTGCCGTTGGTGATGTAGTACAGCGCCGTGGCAAGTGAGGCCTCGCTGCTGTCGCCCAAAGTATGTGTGAGATCGTCTTCCGCCGGGCAGGTCGGTGCAAACCCGTCGAAGTAATCGCCGTAGCCCGCGGCGTTGGTCATCTTGAACGTCATCGGATACAGCACGTCGCTGCAGATGTTGAAACCGTTCTCCCCCACCGGCTTGCCGAAGGTGGTGCTGCCGACAGTCACCACGTCCAGGTAAGGCTTCAACGCATTGATGATGAGTTCGGCGGCCGAGGCCGTCGCATTGCTGGTGATGAAGACAATGCGGTTCAGACCCAGCGCATTGGGTTCGCTGTTGAACGTGAAGGTGTAATCGCTGCCGCGGTGCTTGTCATTGTAGTTCAGCGTGGCAAACGTCTGACCGACTTCGCTGTTGCCGGCGATCAATGATCCCAGATATTGCGCGACCGACAGCAGACCGCCGCCATTGTAGCGGTCGTCAATGATGAGTTCGTCAACGCCGTCCGCCTTGAGTTGCTTGAACGCATCGTTGAGTTCGTTGTCCGACGGCTCGATGAAATTCTGGAAAAAGAAGTAGCCGATCTTGTGGGCACCGGCCGTGAATACCTGCAGCAGCTTCACGTTGGGTTGCGTGACCACAGTCTTGGTCAGGGTGACGGTGTGGGTGTCGCCCGCGGCATGCTCGAACTCCAGGGTGACAGCCGTGCCGACGGTTGCCGGCCCGTAGTTCAATGTGCCGTTGGCGACGAGCGTGCTCACCGGCGTGCCGTTGATGGTCAGGATCGTATCGCCGCGCACCATGCCGGCATTGGCTGCGGGGCTGTTCGGATAGACGTCGCTGACCTGCAACTGACCGCTCGCGTTCAACAGCTGGCTGATGCCGACGCCCACGTACTGACCCGCGCCGTAGAACGCCTGATTGGCGGCTTGAGTGGTGACGTAACTGAAACGGTCCAGCGGCTGATAACGCAGGGCTTCGACGAAACGCTCGGGATTGGAATACGCGGCGGGATCGGCGGCCGGCAGATTCTGGTACCAGTAATACCAGTCCTGCATCACGCCGAGGATCTGGTAATTTTCGCCCGTCAGCGAGCAATCGTTGCCGGCGGCCTCCTGCACGCCGCCGGCGAGCACCTGGCTGCTGTCGGTGCCACCGCAGGACGCCAACAGCATCAGCACACAACTCAGGAAGGCGTAACGCAGACGGTACATGGGACCACCTCGTTCGGCGTTGGAGAGTCTTTATAGCGCCGCAATGGTGACAGGCACAAGCGGTTGGCTGGCGGCGTCGAATTCCGCCCAGTGTTCGGCGAACGTGCGACCGGTGACGGGATGGCGGTGTTGCGGTGAGATGTCGGTGATGGGCTTGAGCACGAAGGCGTAGCGCAGCAGATCCTTGCGCGGCAGCACCGGCGGCGTGTCGCGCACCAGGTCACCGTAAAGCAGCAGATCAATGTCGAGCGTGCGTGGCGCATAACGCGGCCCGCCGCGCACGCGCCCGCAGGCATGTTCGATTTTTTCGAGTTCGGCATGCACCCGCTCATAGCCGGCATCGCTGTCAAACGATGCGACGAGATTGAAAAAATCATCACCCTCGAATCCGACCGCGGGATTGCGATACACCGGCGAAACCGTCAATTTTCCGAAGCGCTCGCGCAGCAGGTTCACACCGGCGCGGAGATGACGTTCCGGTTCGACGTTGCTGCCGATGCCGACGAATATTTCAGTCACGACTACCGCGCTCGATAATAATGCCAACGGACTTACTGCCGCTCACCGCGCCAGGCTTGTGCAGCGTCACCTTGAGCCAGGGCACCTTGAATTCACTCATGACAATCGCCGCGACATTTTCCGCCAGAGTTTCCACCAGCTGGAATTCCTGTTCGCTTACGTATTGCATTACGCGTTTGGCGACGGCTTTGTAATCCAGCGTGTCGTCAATGCGGTCGCTTTTCGCCGCGCGCCGGATATCGGTGCCCATGTCGAGATCGAGGATCACGGTCTGGCGGATGCGCCGTTCCCAGTCGTAGATGCCAACCACGGTGTCGATGCGCAGGTCACGGATGAAAACAATGTCCATGTGATTCCTTAACTATTTAAAGCATTTCTCAACGTCCCCTCTCCCTTTGCGCGACCGCCATGGATGGCGGAAGTCCCGGAAATGCAGGAGCGATTTCCGGGAGCAGAGGGGCAGGGGTGAGGGTGCGGCAATACCTGCAACGTTGGACCCCCAGCCCTCACCCACCCTTCGGGCACCCTCTCCCGGTGAGAGAGGGAATTCTGAGACTAAATAATAATTAATACCCTTCACGCCGCAGCAAGACTGTCCAGCGGCCAGCGCGCCGTAACCGGTACCGCCGCGGGATTCGGATTCGCCGACAGACGCACGTAACCGGCGTAGGCGATCATCGCGCCGTTGTCGGTGCAGAATTCGGAACGCGGATAGAACACTTGGCCGCCGCGCGCCTCGGCCATCTGTTTCAACCTGGCGCGCAACGATTTGTTGGCGCCGACGCCGCCCGCGACCACCAGCCGGTTGAGACCGGTCTGCTCCAGCGCACGCTCGCACTTGATCGCGAGCGTATCCACTGCCGCTTCTTCGAACGCGCGCGCAATGTCGGCTTTGGTTTGCTCGTCGCCGGGCGCATTCTTGAGTGTCGTCAGCACCGCGGTCTTGAGCCCGCTGAAACTGAAGTCGAGCCCCGGCCGGTCGGTCATGGGTCGCGGCAGCCGGAACCGGCCGCTGACGCCGGAAAGCGCCAGTTTGGCGAGGTGCGGCCCGCCCGGGTACGGCAGACCGAGCAGTTTCGCCACCTTGTCGAAGGCCTCGCCCGCGGCATCGTCAATGGATTCGCCGAGCGTGTGATACTGCCCCACCCCGCGCACTTCGACCAGCATCGTGTGCCCGCCCGAGACCAGCAACGCGATAAATGGAAAGCCCGGACGGGGCTCCTCGAGCATGGGGGCCAGCAGGTGGCCTTCCATATGATGAACGCCGATGGCCGGTACCCCCCATGCAAACGCGAGGGAACGGGCAAAGCAGGCGCCGACCAGGAGCGCCCCCAAGAGGCCCGGGCCGGCCGTATAGGCAATGCCCGTAATCTCGCCCCGGGCACTGCCGGCCTTGTCGAGCGCGGTCTCGACCATGGGCAGCAGCTTGCGGATATGGTCGCGGGAGGCGAGCTCCGGGACCACCCCGCCGTATTCGGCATGCAGGGGGATCTGGCTGTAGAGGGCATGCGACAGCAGGCCGCGCTCGCCGTCATAGACGGCGACGCCGGTCTCGTCGCAGGAGGTTTCGATACCGAGGACTCGCACGTGGAACAGGCTCTAAGGTGGCGTCAGGCTTTGCAATTCTACACGCCGGCCGGTAGAATTCCCGCCCTTTCCGGGGTGGCCATGGGGCTGCCCGCTGCCAAAGCGAGAATCGAATGCCCAGCGTACGCGTCAAGGACAACGAACATTTCGATGCGGCCCTCCGCCGCTTCAAGCGCGCCTGCGAAAAGGCCGGCGTGATGACCGAACTGCGCCGCCGTGAGTTTTACGAAAAGCCCACGCAGGAGCGCAAGCGCAAGCAGGCTGCCGCGGTGAAGCGTCACATGAAGAAGCTGTCACGCGAGCAGTCACGCCGTACCCGTCTCTATTGATCGAACCACGGAGCCGCGCGGCTCCCGATCCGGTAAACATGCTGCGGCGCTTTTCGGAAGAAGAGCGCCGCAGTTTTTTTCAGGGTGGTGAAACGCGATGTCATTGAAAGAACAGATCACGAACGACATGAAAGACGCAATGCGCGCGGGCGACAAGTCGCGCCTGGCGGTGATTCGCCTGATTCTCGCCGCCATCAAGCAGCGCGAAGTGGACGAACGCATCGTGCTCGATGACACCCAGGTGCTCGCCGTGCTCGATAAGATGGTCAAGCAGCGCCGCGATTCCGTCAGCCAGTATCAGGCCGGCAACCGACCGGACCTGGCGGAGAAGGAACAGGCCGAAATCGAACTCATCCAGAGTTATCTGCCCGCACAGCTGACCGACGCCGAGCTGGACGCGATGGTCGCCAATGCGATCCAGTCCACCGGCGCCGCGGGCATCAAGGACATGGGCAAGGTCATGGGCCTGCTGAAACCCAAGGTGCAGGGCCGCGCCGACATGGGTGCGGTGAGCGCGCGCATTAAATCGAAGCTCGGCGCCTGAAAACGGTTCTTTTGTCCCCTGGCGGCGTTGCGGCCGCCCTCGGAATCCTCACGTACTGTCATGTACGCTCCGGTTCCTCGGGCATCCGCGCCTTGCCATGAAACAAAATCCTTCGTTTTCAGTTGTGAGCATGAACTATCCTTTTTTGATGCTTAATCAGCTATCGGCCAAAAGGGCCATTCCGGCATGGCACGCATTCCACCAGGGTTCATCGAAGACCTGTTGACCCGCATCGACATTGTCGAGGTGATCGACAAGCGCGTGCAGCTGAAAAAGCACGGCCGGGAATTCGCGGCCTGCTGCCCGTTTCACAACGAAAAAACGCCCTCCTTCTATGTCAGTCCCGCCAAGCAGTTCTATCACTGCTTCGGCTGCGGCGCGCACGGCACCGCCATCGGCTTTCTGATGGAATACGAGCACATGGAATTCCCGGACGCGGTGCGCGAACTGGCGTCGATCGCCGGCGTCGAGGTGCCGGAAGAACGCGGCACGCCGGACACGGCTTCCAGCAACGCACCGTTGTACGAAGTGCTTGACAAGGCAGCGCGCTTTTATCGCGAGCAGCTCAAGCAGGCATCTGTCGCAATTGATTATCTGAAACAGCGCGGACTCACCGGCGAAATCGCGCAGCAGTTCGGCATCGGTTACGCACCGGCCGGCTGGGACAACCTGCTCAGGCAATTCGACGGCAAAGAGGAAACCAATCGCAAACTGCTCGCCGCCGGCATGCTGATCCGCAAGGACGACGGACGCTATCACGACCGCTTCCGGGAACGCGTGATGTTCCCGATCCGCGACAACCGCGGCCGCATCATCGCGTTTGGCGGACGCGTGCTGAAAAAAGAAGAACCCAAGTACCTGAACTCGCCGGAAACGCCGCTGTTTCACAAGGGCCGGGAACTCTACGGGCTGTATGAAGCGCGCCAGGCGCTGCGAAATATTTCGCGGCTGATGGTGGTCGAAGGCTACATGGACGTGGTCGCGCTGCATCAGCACGGCGTGCGTTACGCCGTCGCCACGCTCGGCACCGCAACCACCGCGGATCATCTGCAGCGCCTGTTCCGGGTTGCGCCGGAAGTGGTGTTCTGTTTCGACGGCGACCGCGCCGGGCGCAGCGCGGCCTGGCGGGCGCTGGAAAATGCGCTGCCGGAGGCGCGCGAAGGCCGGCACATCAAGTTCCTGTTCCTGCCGGAAGGTGAAGACCCGGACACGCTGATCCGCAAGGAAGGCCCGGCGGCGTTCGAAGCCCGGATCAAGGACGCGCTGCCGCTGTCGCGCTTCCTGTGCGACAGCCTGGCCGCACAGACCGAACTCGGTTCGGCGGAAGGGCGCGCCCGGCTTGTGGAACTGGCCCGCCCCTACCTGAATCGGGTGCCGGCCGGCGTGTTCCATGATTTGCTCAAAGATGAAATTGCGCGTCTGGCGCAGGTGAATTCCGGAAACTTGACTATGCTTAACCGGACGGGGGGCGCAAGCACGGCGATGCCCGCCAGCCGCGGAGATCCCCGGCCGCAACTGACCAGCCCGGTGCGCAAGGCCATCGCCATGCTGCTGCACCGGCCCCAGCTTGCAGCCTTGGCCGGCGTGCCCGGCGCGCTGGACGGCGTGGCCCTGAAGGGGGTCGAAATCCTCCGGAGCCTGGTGGAATTCGCGCAGTCCCATCCCCATATCAACGGGGCCGGCCTGCTGGAACACTGGCGTGACACCGAGACGGGCGCCACCCTGATGAAGCTGGCCCAGGCCGAGTTGATCACCCCGCCGGAGGCCCTGGAAAGCGAGTTTGCAGCGGTGATGGCCGATCTGACCGGCCGCCGCCCTGCCGAACGGCGCCGCGATGAACTGATCGCTGAATCCCGGCGCCGGGCCCTGAATCCCGCCGAAAAAGCGGAACTGAGCCGCCTTCTGGCGGTCCAGAACAGCTCCGACGACGGTATTACGGAGCCGAAAAGCGATTGATTTGCCTGGAAAAACAGGCCTTTTACGGTATAATTGAGCGTTTCACTCCGGCGTTTGTAGAACGCCGCTTTTTTCACACGGAACACCATGAACCAGATGACCGAGGACAAGCAGTCGCAGCTCAAATTGCTCATCGCACGGGGCAAGGAGCAGGGCTATCTCACCTATGCGGAGGTGAACGACCACCTGCCCAACGAGATCGTTGATCCGGAGCAGATCGAAGAGATCATCGCGACCATCAACGACATGGGCATCCCGGTGCACGAAGAAGCCCCGGACGCCGACACGCTGCTGTTGTCCGACAATGCCGCGACCTCGAACGACGATGAAGACGCTGCCGAAGAAGCCGCGGCCGCGCTCGCGGCGCTCGATGCCGAATTCGGCCGCACCACCGACCCGGTCCGCATGTACATGCGCGAGATGGGCACCGTGGAACTGCTGACCCGCGAAGGCGAAATCAAGATCGCCAAGCGCATCGAGGAAGGGCTGACCCAGGTGCTGGCCTCGGTTGCCACCTATCCTGCTTCGTCCGCCTTGCTGCTGTCGGAATACGACGGCATTGCCGAAGGCCGCACCAAGCTCACCGATATCATTTCCGGATTCATTGATCCGAATGCAGACGTTGTGGTCGAAGCCGCTGCGCCGGCTGCGGAAACCGAAGACGACGCGTCAACCTCCATCAGCGACGGCGACGAGGAAGCTGCGATCGAATCCGAAGAGGAAGAAGTGCCGGTCAAGGGCAAAGGCAAGTCCGCCAAAGCCGGTGACGACGAAGAAGAAGACAGCGAAGACGATTCCGACGCCAGCCCGGTAGACACCGGTCCGGATCCGGAAGAAGCCGCCGCGCGTTTCGCCGAACTGCGCAAGCTGCATGAGAAAACCGTGCGCGCCATCGCCAAGCACGGCACCGATCACAAGACCACGATCCGCCTGCGCAAGCAGCTCGCCGAATCG
>DASSOA010000007.1:0-32734 GCA_035701115.1 Gammaproteobacteria bacterium | reverse complement strand
AGACCCAACGAAAAGGGCGCCACAGGGGCGCCCTTTCGGGACTTAATGGCGGAGTGGACGGGACTCGAACCCGCGACCCCCGGCGTGACAGGCCGGTATTCTAACCAGCTGAACTACCACTCCGCTGCGGGTGGTGGGTGCTGAGGGGATCGAACCCCCGACCCTCGCCGTGTAAAGGCGATGCTCTCCCAGCTGAGCTAAGCACCCGGAGAGCGCGCTAGTTTACGGCATCCTTCAGGGCTTTGCCAGCCTTGAAGCCGGGAACTTTGCTCGCGGCGATGTGAATAGTCTGTCCGGTCTGAGGGTTGCGCCCGGTGCGAGCGGCGCGCTGCTTTACGGCAAAGGTACCGAATCCGACCAGAACCACCTGGTCACCGCTCTTGAGTGCATTGGTAATCGAATTCAGCACCGCATGCACGGCACGATCCGCATCGGCATGCGAAAGTTTCGTGGCTTCGGTCACCGCGTTGATCAAGTCAGCTTTATTCATGATGTTGTATCCCCTGTGCCTGAGTCGTGAGTGAGGAGAAAACATCCCCGTCCGGGGATTAAGTAAACCTTGTGACGATCTTGCCTGCCGGTCGGGTATCGCAACCAAAACCGGCGCTTGATTAACATGTGCAGGGTTATACAAGCGCCAACGTGCGCTTGTCAACTTGCACATCTTCAGTGTGCACGCACCCCCTCAGACTCAGTTGTGCCGGCAACTTCAGTTTGTACGGCGGAATCCGGCGCGCCTTCTTCAGGTTTTACATCAGGTTTGACTTCGGGCATATGTTGCAGCGCAACCTTCAGCACGTCGTCAATCCAGCGCACAGGGCGGATATCAAGTGCATCCTTGACATCTTTGGGAATCTCCGCCAGATCTTTCTCGTTTTCCTCGGGAATAAGCACGATGCTGATGCCGCCGCGATGTGCGGCAAGCAGCTTTTCCTTGAGTCCGCCGATCGGGAGCACTTCGCCCCGCAGCGTAATCTCACCGGTCATGGCCACATCGGCACGAACCGCGATGCGTGTCAGTGCCGAAACCAGCGCCGTGCACATTCCGACGCCTGCGCTCGGACCATCTTTGGGCGTCGCGCCTTCAGGCACATGGATGTGAACATCATATTTCTGATAGAAATCCGGTTCGAGGCCGAGCAACGGAGCGCGGCTTCTGACCACGGTCATCGCAGCCTGGATGGATTCCTGCATCACCGCGCCGAGTTGACCGGTGTGTATCAGTTTGCCTTTGCCCGGCACCACTGTCGCTTCGATGGTAAGCAGTTCGCCGCCGACTTCCGTCCATGCCAGACCCGTCACCTGACCGACCTGGTCGTGTTCTTCGGCGCGCCCGTAGCGGAAGCGGCGGACGCCCAGATAGTCGCTGAGGGTTTCGGGCTTCACCTGTACGCCGCCTTCCGCCGGCTTCAGGAGCATGCTCTTCACAACCTTGCGGCAGATCTTGGAAATCTCGCGCTCCAGATTGCGCACACCCGCCTCACGCGTGTAATAGCGGATAACGTCCTTGATAACCGGCTCACCGATATCGAGCTCCTCGGTCTTCAGGCCGTTGTTGACCATCTGCTTGGGAACCAGGTAATGCGACGCAATGTTGACCTTTTCGTCCTCGGTATACCCGGGCAGACGAATCACCTCCATGCGATCCAGCAAAGGCGCCGGAATGTTCAAACTGTTCGCAGTCGCCACGAACAGGACATCCGACAGGTCAAAATCAACTTCCAGATAATGATCGTTGAACGTGTTGTTCTGCTCCGGATCGAGTACTTCCAACAGCGCCGATGACGGGTCGCCGCGAAAATCCATTGACATCTTGTCGATCTCGTCGAGCAGGAACAACGGATTGCGCACACCCACCTTGGACATGTTCTGGATGATCTTGCCCGGCATCGAACCGATATAGGTGCGGCGGTGACCGCGGATCTCCGCCTCGTCGCGCACACCGCCCAGCGACATGCGCACGAACTTGCGATTGGTCGCACGCGCGATGCTCTGGCCAAGCGACGTCTTGCCCACTCCCGGCGGTCCGACCAGACACAGGATCGGGCCCTTCAGTTTCTGGACACGCTGCTGAACCGCCAGATATTCGAGGATACGCTCCTTGACCTTTTCAAGGCCGTAGTGATCCTCGTTCAGAACCTTTTCTGCTGCAGCCAGGTCAATGACTGCGCGAGTCCGCTTCTTCCACGGCACATTGACCAGCCAGTCAATGTAATTGCGCACGACCGTCGCTTCCGCGGACATTGGCGACATCAATTTGAGTTTGTTGAGTTCGGCAGTCGCTTTTTCGCGGGCATCTTTCGGCATACCTGCCTTCTGGATGCGGCGGCCAAGTTCTTCCAGTTCGTTGGGCGCATCCTCGAGCTCGCCCAGTTCCTTCTGGATAGCCTTCATCTGCTCGTTCAGATAGTACTCGCGCTGGCTCTTTTCCATCTGCTGCTTGACGCGGCCACGAATGCGCTTCTCGATCTGCAGGATGTCAATTTCGCCCTCGATCAGCGCCATGACATGCTCAAGGCGGGCACGCACGTCTTCGGTTTCGAGGATCTTCTGCTTCTCATCCAGCTTCAGCTGCATGTGCGCGGAAATCGTATCGGCGAGGCGGCCGGGGGAATCAATTCCGGCCAGTGAGGTAAGAATCTCCGGCGGAATCTTCTTGTTCAACTTCACATACTGGTCGAACAGCGAAAGCGCGGAGCGCATCAGCACATCAACTTCGCGCTCGTCGTGTTCGTTCCGGACGCGGATTACGGTGACCAGCGCGGAAAAGAATTCGCCGTCATTCACCTGCTCGATATGAGCACGATCACCGCCTTCTACCAGCACCTTGACGGTGCCGTCTGGCAACTTCAGCAATTGCAGGATGGTAGACAGCGTGCCGACACGATAAATGTCCTTTTCGGCAGGATCGTCGACTTCCGGACTGCGTTGTGCAACCAGCAGAATCTGCTTCCCGGCCTGCATGCCGTGATCCAGCGCCTTGATGGACTTGTCGCGCCCGACAAACAGTGGAATCACCATATGCGGATAAACCACGACATCCCGCAACGGCAATACCGGCACCAGCATCGGCTGGCCTTCTAACAAATCGGTTTGGCTGATTTCGCGTGTCACGCTGTGCCTCAGAGTTTCGGTAATCGAACAGAAGACCCGGGTTTGATCACCCGTTGTTCACATGATGAGGACGAACCGCCCGGCTTTCAATACCGGAAAGGGCAATTTTTGGTCAATCGTTTGAGGACGCAGCGCGCGCTTTGGTATCGCGCTCGTAGATTATGTAAGGCCGGGTACCGCCATCGATAACTGCCTCGTCGATCACGACCTTCGCGACGTTTTCCATGGACGGCAGGTCATACATGGTGTCCAACAGGACATGCTCCATGATCGTGCGCAATCCCCTGGCACCGGTCTTGCGTTCCATCGCCTTGCGCGCAGCAGTTCTCAGCGCCTCTTCCCGGAACTCGAGTTCGCAGCCTTCCATGCTGAACAATTTCTGGTACTGCTTGGTGATCGCGTTTTTGGGCTCGGTGAGGATGCGGACGAGTGCATTCTCATCCAGTTCATCCAGCGTTGCGGCCACGGGCAGGCGACCGACGAATTCCGGAATCAGGCCGAACCGGATCAGGTCTTCAGGTTCAACGTCGTGCAACACTTCGCCGACATTCTTGAGTTCGCTCTGCGCTTTGACTTCGGCCATGAAACCGATGCCGCTTTTTTCAGTCCGGTTGCGAATGATCTTGTCGAGCCCCGAAAACGCACCGCCGCAGATAAACAGGATGTTGCTGGTATCTACCTGCAGGAATTCCTGTTGCGGATGCTTGCGGCCGCCCTGAGGCGGCACCGAGGCAATCGTGCCTTCAATCAGTTTCAGCAACGCCTGTTGCACGCCCTCACCCGATACGTCGCGGGTAATGGACGGGTTGTCCGACTTGCGCGAGATCTTGTCGATCTCGTCAATATAGACGATACCGGTCTGCGCTTTCTCGACGTCGTAGTCGCACTTCTGCAGCAGCTTCTGAATGATGTTCTCGACATCTTCGCCGACGTAACCGGCTTCGGTGAGCGTGGTGGCATCGGCGATGGTGAATGGCACATTCAGCATGCGCGCCAGCGTTTCAGCCAGCAGCGTCTTGCCGGAGCCGGTCGGGCCAATCAGCAGGATATTGCTTTTGGCCAGTTCGACGTCGTCCTTGCTGCGTGTATTGCGGACTTCGAGACGCTTATAGTGGTTGTAAACTGCAACCGAGAGAATTTTCTTGGCGGCGTCCTGACCAATCACATACTGATCGAGAACGGCCTTGATTTCCTGTGGACGCGGCAACTTGCTGTGCGCAGTCTGCGCCTGTTCCTGCATCTCTTCGCGAATGATGTCGTTGCAAAGTTCGACACATTCGTCGCACACATACACCGACGGACCGGCAATGAGCTTGCGCACTTCATGCTGGCTCTTGCCGCAAAAGGAGCAATACAGCAGCTTGCCGCTGTCTTCGCCCTTGCCGCGTGTCTCATCCGCCATCTTTCTCTACCTCGGAACCCGCATTGGGAACACTATGGGGACTTTTCCCGTCCGCTTCAATACCTTGGCTCAAGTCTTGGCCAGGGGCGGACGTTTGTCCAGAACCGCATCAATCAGGCCATATTTCACGGCCTCGTCTCCGCTCATGAAACGATCGCGATCGGTATCCTGCCGGATCTCCTCCATGGTCCGGCCCGTGTGCCTGACCAAAATTTGGTTGAGCCGCTCCCGCAGATAGAGGATTTCGCGGGCGTGGATTTCGATGTCAGACGCCTGGCCCTGGGCTCCGCCGTGGGGCTGGTGGATCATGATGCGGGAATGCGGCAAACAGTAACGTTTGCCCTTGGCACCTCCCGCCAGCAGGAGCGAACCCATGCTCGCCGCCTGGCCCACGCAGATAGTGGATACGTCCGGCTTGATGAACTGCATGGTGTCGTAAATCGACAACCCGGCCGTGACCACCCCGCCCGGCGAGTTGATATAGAGGCTGATGTCCTTGTCGGGATTTTCCGATTCGAGGAACAGCAACTGGGCAACGACGACATTGGCCATGTAATCATCCACCGGGCCGACCACAAATACTACCCGCTCCTTGAGCAGACGCGAGTATATGTCGTAGGAACGCTCACCCCTCGCGGTCTGTTCGACCACGATGGGGACCAGGTTAAGCCCCTGGATTTCGCGGGATTCCTTCATGTTCAGTGTCACCTGTCAGTGTTGGTGCTCATCGAAATGCATGAGTTCCTTGAAACTGGTGGGTTTATCGGTCACCACCGCCTGATCCACCACCCAATCAACCGCCTGATCCTCAAGGACCAGTGACTCGAGCTGACGCATGGCCTGGGCGTTGGACCGCAGACTGCGCAGCGCCTCACCCGGATTGCTGTAATCGGATGCCATACGCTCCAGGCGTTCTTCCACCTTCTTGTCATCCACCCGCAACTGCTGGCTGTTGATGATCTCGCCGATGATCAGGCCGAGGCTCACCCGGCGACGCGCCTGTTCTTCGAACAGATCGCGCGGCAACTCCGATGCCTTCTTGTCGTCACGGATGCCCATACGCGCAAGGGCATCGCGCTTCAGACGTTCAATCTCGTCGTCCACCATGGTCGCCGGCAGATCCAGCTTGTTCGCAGCCAGCAAGGCGTCCATCACCTGATCCTTCAGCTTGCGCTGGATCGTGTCCGCCATTTCGCGACGCATGTTTTCGCTGACTTCCTCGCGCAGCTTTGCCAATCCGCCCTCGGTGATGCCGAAACTCTCGCAGAAAGCATCATCCAGTTCGGGCAACTTCTTGCCTTCCACCCGATGTGCCTTCACCTTGAAACGCGCCGTCTTGCCCGCCACTTCCTTGGCCTGATAATCGTCCGGGAAACGCACGTCGAATTCGCGATCTTCCCCCGCGCTGATACCCATCAGGCCGTTCTCGAAATCTTCGAGCATCCGGTTCGCACCGAGTTCCACCAGTGTCTTTTCCGCCTTGCCGCCGGCAAACGGCTGTCCGTCAATGGTGCCGTCGAAATCCACCTGCACGCGGTCACCTTTGCTCGCCGCGCGTTCAATGGTTTCCCAGCCGGCACGCTGATTGCGCAGGTTTTCCACCATGGCATCGATGTCGGAATCCTGCACATCTGCAACCGGGCGCTCAAGCTTGATGCCGTCGATTCCCTGCAGTTTGAACTCCGGATAAACCTCGAACACTGCGGTGAATTCGAGGTCCATGCCAGGAGCGTTATTCACGGAATCAATTCGCGGTCCGCCGGCCGGACTGAGCTTTTCCTGCACGAAAGCATCGTTACAGCTGCTCTGCAGCAAGTCTGTCACAACTTCCGAACGCACCTGGTCGCCAAATCGCTGCTTGACGACGTCAAACGGGACTTTGCCAGGGCGAAAACCGTTCAACTTGACGCGCTTGCCAAGCGTACGCAGGCGCTCCTCCACCTCGCGCTCGACGCGATCGGCGGGAACCTGGACTTTCATACGGCGCTCGAGACCGCTCGTCTTTTCGATGGAAACCTGCATGGACCTGCTTACCTCGTGCTCAATAAACCTGCATATATGGCCGTTACCGGCCGAATTCAAAACCTGGTGCGAAAGGAGAGACTCGAACTCTCACGGGTTACCCCACTGGTACCTAAAACCAGCGCGTCTACCAGTTCCGCCACTTTCGCGTCATTTTATCCCGCCGTAGACCAGACAGCGGGCGAACGAGATTTTTATAAATTATATCAATGGGTTACGCCCCGGTCACTATGCCGCGAGCAGGGCGGAAGCCCTCTGCTCGAGCATTATACAGACTACGGGGCGCTCGCTGCGGCGGTTACGCATCCGGATTGCGTGGCGATGCGTCGGCACCAACGAAAAAGGCGACGCAACTGGATCGTAAATCGAGGGTTCGGACCCCGTGTGGAACCAAACCCACAAGCCCAGGCTGTCGGCGCACATGTAGCCGGAAGATGGAAATTTGGTGACCGTACAGGGTCCGCCGCATGCGGCGGACGGGCGGACACGGATGTCCGCCCTGGACTTTCCGGCGTAGCGGGATGCGAAGCCGGAAAGCGAACCGCAGGTTCGAGTCCGGACCGACCTGAACCGGCAGATCCCAGTCGTCAACGGAATCGGAAATCTGGCTAAAAAGTTTGGTGGGCCGTGTAGGGCGAAGCCGGGGTTCCAATCGGAATGCCGGTGGCATTCCGATCCGGCTGAGCGGGCGACCGAGGACGGTTGCCCTGGACTTTCCGGCGTAGCGGGATGCGAAGCCGGAAAGCGAACCGCAGGTTCGAGTCCGCGTCGACCCGAACCAGCAAGTGTGGCGGCCTGATAAATCGTCAGAGAAATGATGAAAGTGGTGGGCCGTGTGGGGTCCGCCGCATGCGGCGGACGGGCGGACACGGACGTCCGCCCTGGACTTTCCGGCGTAGCGGGATGCGAAGCCGGAAAGCGAACCTCAGGTTCGAGCCCGGCCCGACCTGAACCGGCAGATCCCAGTCGTCAACGGAATCGGTAATCTAGCTAAAAAATTTGGTGGGCCGTGTAGGATTCGAACCTACGACCTACTGATTAAGAGTCAGCAGCTCTACCAACTGAGCTAACGGCCCATTGAACCCGGAACGCCGGGAAATTTGGGGTGGACGATGGGGCTCGAACCCACGACAACCGGAATCACAATCCGGGGCTCTACCAACTGAGCTACGTCCACCATCGCAACCCGAACAGTCTATCTCTACCGGTCGCAAATTGGCGCGCCTGGCAGGAGTCGAACCTGCGACCACCGGCTTAGAAGGCCGGTGCTCTATCCAACTGAGCTACAGGCGCTTCAACCATATCATTTGGTCGGGGCAGAGGGATTCGAACCCCCGACCCCCTGCTCCCAAAGCAGGTGCGCTACCAGACTGCGCTATGCCCCGCGATCCAAAAACTTTTCATGCAGGGACCTGCACCTGCTTTGCTCGCAGGCTGTTGCCGACTCAGCTCCTGCTTCGCCTGGCAACCCGGCCGTGTGCATCCTGCACCCGGCGTTCGCCCTCCAGGGCGAACCCCAAAGCAGGTGCGCTACCAGACTGCGCTATGCCCCGCATCAAGCAGCCACGGGACATCCCAATGGCGGCTCTGCGTAAGGGCGGGAATGATACGTGGCATGACTGTACCAGTCAATTTCGGCGCCGTGATTTGGAGTGCAAATACAGGGCATGCGACAATGCCGCCGCATCCCGGAACAACGATATCCCGACATGCCCGCCCAACTGATAGACGGCAAAGCTCTGGCAACAGAATTGCGCCAATCCATGGCTCAGCGGGTTGCCGCGCGTCGGGCTGAGGCGCAACGCATTCCGGGGCTCGCTGTCGTTCTCGTAGGCAATGATCCGGCCTCGGAAGTCTATGTGCGCAACAAGCGCCGCGGGTGCGCAGAGGTCGGCATCGAATCGCATGCGTTCGACCTGCCTGCTGATACCGCACAGGATACCTTGCTGAAGCTGATTGACGACCTGAACAGTGACGACAGAATTGACGGTATTCTCGTACAACTGCCGCTGCCCCCTCACATCAATGCCTCAACGGTCATCGAACGCATTCGTCCGGACAAGGACGTGGACGGATTTCACCCCTATAACATCGGCCGCCTCGCTCAGCGTATTCCGCTACTGCGTCCGTGCACACCCTACGGCATCGTCAAGATGCTGGAACGTTACGGCGAGAAATTCTATGGCCGGGATGCGGTGGTGGTAGGAGCGTCGAATATTGTCGGACGGCCCATGGCGCTTGAACTGCTGCTCGTCGGCGCGACGGTAACGATCTGTCACCGTTTCACCGAAAATCTCCGTACTCATGTCGAAGCCGCGGATATTCTGGTCGTAGCGGTCGGCAAACCCCATCTGATTCCAGGCGCATGGATCAAACCCGGTGCGACGGTAATTGACGTGGGAATGAACCGTTTACCCGACGGGAAACTCACCGGCGACGTGGAATTCGCAACAGCGGCGCAGCGTGCCGGAATGATTACGCCGGTACCGGGCGGAGTCGGTCCGATGACGGTGACCATGCTGCTGGAAAATACGCTGACGGCGGCAGACCTGCACAGCAGCAACAGCTGAAAAAATTATTGCCGGCGCCACGTTGTGCCGGTGGCGCTGTCCTCGAGCACGATCCCGGCATCCGTCAGTTGCTTGCGGATCCGGTCTGCTTCTGCCCAGTTCCGGTCTTTGCGTGCCGCATTGCGCGCGGCAATCAGCGCCTCGACCTCTTCTGCTCTCAATCCTGCTGAATTATCCGCGCCAGCCTGAAGATAGGTTTCCGGATCGGATTGAAGTATTCCCAGGATTGCGCCCAACTCGATCAGCAACGCCGCATGCGCGCCTGCCTGACTCACATCAAGCTCACGCTGCCGGTTGATTTCGCGCGCCAGTTCGAACAGCACGCTGATTGCAACCGGTGTGTTGAAATCGTCATCCATGGCGGCCGCAAAACGTTCCCGGATTTCCCCGCCCCGCGGCGCCTGTCCGGGAACGATGCCGCGTAACGCGGTATAAAGCCGCGACAACCCGGCCCCCGCCGCATCCAGAGACTTGTCGGAATAATTCAGCGGGCTGCGGTAATGACTGTTGAGTATGAAATATCGCACCACTTCCGGCTGATAGCGCTTCAGCACATCACGGACCGTGAAGAAGTTGCCCAGCGATTTCGACATCTTCTCGTCGTCCACATTGACGAAACCGTTGTGCATCCATACGTTGACGAAATGCTCGCCGGTGGCCGCTTCCGACTGCGCAATTTCATTTTCATGGTGCGGAAACTGCAGGTCCATGCCCCCGCCATGAATATCGAAATGATTGCCCAGCGCCGCTGTGGACATGGCCGAGCATTCGATATGCCAGCCGGGACGTCCTGCGCCCCAAGGTGACGGCCAGCTGGGCTCACCCGGTTTGGCCGCCTTCCACAGCACGAAATCCAGCGCATCGCGTTTCGATTCATCAACCTCAACCCGCGCGCCGGCGCGCAAATCTTCCGGACGCTTACCGGACAATTGCCCGTAATTGCCGAATTTCGCTACGGAGTAATAGATGTCGCCGTTGGCACCCTGATAGGCAAACCCCTTGTCCATCAGTTCCACGATCATTTTCACGATCCCGGATATTGATTCCGTCGCACGGGGTTCGATGTCGGGGCGCAAAATGTTCAGCGCCGCTTCGTCTTCATGCGTGGCGGCAATATAGCGCGAAGTCAGGGCCTCGATTGATTCGCCGTTTTCAGCCGCGCGCTTGATGATCTTGTCGTCTATATCGGTAATGTTCCGCACATAGGTCAGCTGGAAACCGCTGTGACGCAGCCAGCGCGCAACCATGTCGAACACCACCAGCATGCGTGCATGCCCGATATGCATATGGTCGTACACGGTCAGGCCGCATACATACATGCGCACCTTGCCGGCCGTAATGGGTTTGAACGCTTCCTTGCAGCGCGTGAGTGAATTATGAATCTGCAACATCCCCGATCAACCTTTGATTTAATCGCCCAGTACCCGGCGCAATTTCTGCTCGATCCCTGCAGCCGGTAGCAATGCCCACAATCGTTCCATTTCCGGTCCGTGCAAACGCCCGGTCAATGCAGCACGCAACGGCATATAGAGTGACTTCCCTTTCCGTCCGGTCGCCGCCGACACCGCTTTGGCAAAAGATCTGAAGTCAGCCGGTGCCCGGCCGAGACAACCCAGGGCCTGAACAAAGAATTCCCTGTCTGTCTTGCGAAGTACGTCCTCGGCTTCGCCATCCGTTTCAATCTCGCCACCCAGCACCTTCGCCCAGTGCAACGCATCCGCGGGTCGGGTGATGTTGCCGCGTACTGTACCGACGAATGCTGCACGGCTCGACTCAGGTATCAACGTGTTGAAGGCCGGATCGCTGTCTGACAACCATTGCCAGAGGCGCGAGCCGTCTGCGCCGTGTACCGCTTCGCGCTGCCAGTATTCGAGTTGCTGATGATCGAAATGCGACGGCGAGCGGCTGATGTGTTCGATATCGAACAGTGCAGCAAGCTCACGAGCGGTCATGAATTCATTGCTGGCATAGGTATGCCCCAGTCGCGCAAGGTAATTCATCAGCGCTTCCGGCAGTATGCCCTCGCTCTGCAGATCCATCAGGCTGCCACCGCCTTCACGTTTGGACAGCGGCGCTCCGCCCTCGCCTACGATCAGCGACAGGTGCCCATAGCGCGGCGCTTCCAGTTCCAGTGCCGCAAGCAGGATCAGCTGACGCGGCGTATTGGCGAGGTGATCCTCACCACGAAACACATGCGTGACGCCCATCACCGCATCGTCCACTGCGTTGCTGAAAAAGAACGCTGGACTTCCGTCCGCGCGGCGAATCACGAAGTCACCGATATCGTGATTGGCGAACACCTGCCGGCCACGAATCAGATCCTCGAAGACGGTCTCGCCCCGGTCAGGCACCCTGAAGCGCAACGCGGGTTTCAGACCCTTGGCAAGTCTGGCCTCGATCTGCGCCTTGTTCAGATGCGCACAGGTGCCCGCATAGCGCGGCGGGCGGCCGGCGGCCAGTTGCGACTTGCGCGATACGGCCAGCTCCGCCGGTGTGCAGAAGCAGGGATAGACAAGATTCCTGGCCACCAGCCGCTCGACCTGTGCCGCATACACCGCACCGCGTTCGGATTGACGATAGGGTCCGCGCCCGCCGCCGCAATCCGGTCCTTCCTGCCAGACTATCCCTAGCCAGGTCAGATCTTTGATGAGTCCGGTCTCGAATTCGGCCTTGGAACGCTCGGCATCGGTGTCTTCGATACGCAGGATCAGAGTGCCGCCCTTGCCGGCGGCGAACAGCGCATTGAACAACGCCGTGCGGGCATTGCCCACGTGAAGATGACCGGTCGGACTTGGGGCGAAGCGGGTGCGGACTGTCATGACGCGGCATTTTACAGGAGCACCGCGCCGGCATGCCCCAAAATTGTCAATTTTCAGCTTCGCCCCGTATCATGGCGGCTGCTTGCAGGGGTTGCCATGAAAACATTCCTTGCCGGATTCCTCAGCATCGCACTGCTGGCTGCGTGCAGCCATGCGCCGGTCCGGACCGCGACTCCCGACCCGTATCCGCGCGTGGCATTCATCACCAATATGGGCGATTTCGTAGTCCAGCTTGATCGCGAGCGGGCGCCGCTCTCGGTGGCCAATTTCCTGAGCTACGTCGAGGCCGGATTTTATGACGGGACGCTGATTCATCGCGTCGTACCCGGGTTCGCCATCCAGGGCGGCGGATATACCAGCGCGTACGCCAGAAAGAGAACCCGCACGCCCGTTCCAAATGAATCAGGCAATGGTCTGACCAATACAAGAGGCACGATCGCGATGGCGCGGAGCGACGCGCCGCATTCTGCGACGTCGCAGTTTTTCATCAATCTTGCTGACAACCGCAAACTCGATCCCCGGCCGGGCCACTGGGGTTATGCGGTCTTCGGCACCGTAGTTTCCGGAATGGCTGTGGTGGACCGGATCGCGGCGGTGAAAACCGGCAAGGCCGGCCCCTTCGGCAAGGATGCACCGCTCACTCAGGTGATCATCGTCAAGGCTGTCGAACTGCAACCGTCACTGGACTAGACTGTCATGCGCACATTGTTCATTTCCGATCTCCATCTCGATCCGTTCCGCCAGCAGATTACCGCCCAGTTCCTTGAATTTCTGCGTGAGGACGCGCGGGACGCCGACGCGCTGTATATCCTCGGCGACTTCTTCGAAGCCTGGATCGGCGACGACGATCCGGATCCGCATCACGCCCGCGTCGTAGCCGGTCTTCGCGACCTGACGACTTCGGGCGTGCCGGCCTATTTCATGCACGGCAACCGGGATTTCCTGATCGGCGAGAGATTTGCCGGTTTGACGGGTTGCCGTCTGCTCACCGACCCTACCGTTCTGAGTATCAACGGAACTCGCACGCTGCTGATGCACGGCGATACGCTTTGCACCGATGACGTTGACTATCAGCGTTTCCGAGCATTGGTGCGCAACCCCGACTGGCAACGGGCGTTCCTGGCGAAATCGTTACAGGAACGTCGCGCGTTTGCCGCTCAGGCGCGCAGTGAGAGCCGGTCACACACGATGGAGAAAGCGGATGCGATCATGGACGTCAATCAGCAGACCGTTGAAAGAGTCATGCTTGAACACGATGTATCGCAGCTGATCCACGGCCATACCCATCGTCCGGCGATCCATCGTTTCACTGTCAACGGGACACCGCTGACCCGCATCGTGCTGGGTGACTGGTACGAACAGAAAAGCCTGCTGGAGATGACGGAGAACGGCCCGAGACTGCTCGATGAGCGCGTGATTCAGCCGTAACAGATCCGATTATGCCGTCGCAGCCGGCGTGCCGCTGTGAAACCGGAAAGACTCGTCTGACTCGCGGATCAGCGCAGCCTCGAATTCGGCAAATGCGTCAATCCGCCGCTCGACACCTTCGCCGCGTTGGCGTGCCAGATTGAGATACAGACCAAAATGCCGCGATTCCGCGGCCGCAAGCCCACTGTAGAATTCCGCCAGTTCCCGGTCCAGCGACGTTTCCAGCGCGCGAAACCGCTCGCAGGAACGCGCCTCGATAAATGCCCCGACGATAAGCAGATCAAGCAGACGTTCCGGCTCGCGCTTGCGCACGTGCGCACGCAGGCCGGCCGCATAGCGCGCCGCACCGAGCGGCCGATTTGAAATTCCACGCTTGCGCATCAAACGCGTGACCTGCTCGAAGTGTCGCAGTTCTTCGCGTGCCAGCCGCGACATCGCCTCCTGCAACGCGGGATCGCGATCGCCGTACTGGAACATCAGATTGAGCGCGGTGGCCGCCGCCTTCTTTTCGCAATTGGCGTGGTCAATCAGCAGGATGTCCTGATTTTCAACCGCCGCATGCACCCATGCAGCAGGCGTTGGACAGGCGAGAAACGTATCAATGTCAATCGCCCGGTCCATGTGCGTGTCAATCTGCCTGCTTGTAGCCAATGATCAGGTCCATCACATTGGTGCCGGTCGGTCCGGTGTGTACCAGATCGCCACTGGCTTCCAGAAAGGTACCGCTATCCGCACGGCGCAGGCAATCGTCAGCATTGAGACCGGCATCGCAGCCGCGTTGGACGGTCTCGCCATCCACCACGGCTCCGGCATCCGACGTGTTGCCATCCGAACCGTCCGTGCCGACCGCAAGCAGCCAGCAATTGCCATGGCCGCGCAGGTGCCGTGCCGCGGACAACGCCAGTGCCTGATTGCGGCCGCCGCGCCCCGGCGCCGCCGGAAGCGTTACCACTGTTTCTCCACCCCAGATGTAAATGCCGGGTTGCGCCGCAACAAGCGTATTTGCAAGTTGCTCGCCGCATTCGATCGCGTCAGGCGCCGGCAGTCCGGCGTTGACCTGAACATGACGGACTGACGCTTTCGCCGCACGCGCAACCGCTTCCAGCATCTGCGCGTTGCTGGCGATAACCGAGACAGAGACGTTAGTGAACGCCTGTGCAATTACCGGCTCACTCAGCGGTAAATCGGCAAATTCTTCCGGCAGTACCGGCAGCGGCCGGCGATCGGGCGGTATCAGCAACCCGGATCCCACCTGCGACGGTTCATTGCTCGGCACGTCGGTCATCAGCAAAACGTCGGCATGGCGGCCTTCCAGGTATGTCACGAGCCTGCCACCCTTGATGCGTGACACGGCGCAACGCACCCGATTGACCGCGTCAATTGCGAGCCCGCTGCCCAGCAGCCACCGATTAAGCGCCTGCAATTGCGCCAGTGACATGCCGTCGGGCAACGCTTCAACCAGACTCGAGGTGCCTCCTGAAATCAGAAACACGAAATGTGCGTCGGCCGGAACGTGCTCCAGAAACAGACACAGCGCACGACCGGCAGCAAGGCTCTGTTCATCCGGTACCGGATGGCCCGCTTCGAGCAACAACAGACGCGGATCGCGGTAAACGGGGGTGTCCTGATAGCCGTAGCGTGTAATCACCAGACCGGCACGAAGGCGGGCGCCCAGTGCATCAATTGCGCCGGCCGCCATGGCATCGGCCGCCTTGCCGATTGCAACCAGGTACACTTTTTCCGGCAGCCGCATCGTCTGCAACGCCGCATGCACCCGGTTGCGCCCGTTCACCGCTGCAAGGCCACGCTGCATGAGTTCAAGCAGCAGAGTGCGCTGTGAAGAACCGGTTTCTTGCGGCGTGTGCATCGCGTCAAATTGCCTGTGGACTTATTGCTTTTGTGATGCGTCGCCGGCGCGCGGCGACAGTGCCAGGCGGCTGCGTACGGATACCAGATCCCGCACTATCAGGACACGTTATACATCTCGATAACCTGGCGCGTATCCCGTTGCCGCTTCTGCTTTGCTTCATCGGAGCGTTCCTCCGCAAGCGAGGCAAGGTACTCGCCGGTCACATCTCCCGTGATGTATTCCCCGGAAAACACCGACGTATCGAATCGTTGAATCTTCGGATTGCCACGCCGCACGGCGTCCACCAGATCATCAAGTTCCTGATAGAGCAGCCTGTCGGCGCCGATGAATCGGCTGATCTCCTCTTCACTCTTGTCATGCGCGATCAGTTCGCGGGATGTCGGCATGTCAATGCCGTAAACATTCGGGAAACGCACCGGCGGGGCCGCGGATGCAAAATAGACCTTGTTCGCGCCTGCGTCGCGCGCCATGTTGATGATCTGCCTGGAGGTGGTCCCGCGCACGATGGAATCATCAACGAGCAGGACATTCTTGCCGCGGAACTCCAGGTCAATCGCATTCAGCTTCTGGCGCACCGAATTACTGCGCTGCTGCTGGCCCGGCATGATGAAGGTACGGCCGATATAGCGGTTCTTGACGAAACCTTCGCGATACTTGACGCCGATTACGTTTGCGAGTTGCAGCGCGCTGGTTCGGCTGGTATCCGGAATCGGAATCACGACATCGATATCATGATTCGACCACTCCCGCTCGATCTTTTCGGCGAGCTTGTCACCCATGCGCATCCTGGCCTTGTAGACCGAAATATCGTCCATGATGGAATCCGGGCGCGCAAAATAGACGTGCTCGAATATGCAGGGTGAATACAGCGGCTTGTCGGCACACTGTCTGGTGTGCAGCCCACCGTCACGATCAATGGTAATCGCCTCGCCGGGTGCGACATCGCGAATCAGTTCAAAACCGCAGACGTCGAGCGCAACACTTTCGGACGCGATCATGTATTCCGTACCGGCCTCGGTTTCGCGTTTGCCGAACACCAGTGGCCGGATGCCGAATGGATCGCGAAATCCGACAATGCCGTAACCGGCGATCATGGATACCACCGCGTAGCCGCCGCGGCAACGCCGGTGCACCTCGCTCACCGCCTTGAATATATCGTCTTCGCTTACTTCCAGACCGCCAATGCGCTGCAGTTCGTGCGCAAACACGTTCAGCAGCACCTCGGAATCGGAGTCGGTATTGAGATGCCGGCGATCGTCGCGGAACAGCATTTCCTTCAATGCATGGGCATTGGTCAGATTGCCGTTGTGCCCGAGCGCGATACCGTACGGTGAGTTGGTGTAGAACGGCTGGGCTTCGGCCGAATTCGAGCAACCCGCCGTGGGGTAGCGCACGTGGCCGATGCCGAACCGGCCCCGCAGTCGCAGCATGTGCCGCTGCTGAAAGACGTCGCGGACCAGTCCGTTGCTCTTGCGCAGGTACAGCCGGCTGTCATCGCTGGTCATGATGCCCGCGGCGTCCTGCCCGCGATGCTGTTGCACGATCAGCGCATCGTACAGCAGCTGATTGACATCACTGCGACCGACAACTCCTACCAATCCGCACATGCCTGGGCTCCGCTGAAATTAACCGCCATTCGAACCGGTATCGGCCGCCAGATCGCGCCTGACTGACGCCGGCAACAACTTCTGCATGTCATATGCCAAGGTCTCGGCATAGGGCGCGAGCCGCGATTTGCGCCAGCCCTCGGTGTGCGGCAGCACCGTCAGTCCCGCGACCAGCGCCAGAACCACGACAATGACCACCCCCCGTATCAGGCCGAAAATCACGCCCAGCACGCGATCGGCCGTACCGGCGCCACTCCGCTTGACCAGCTTGCCGATAAAGAAATTCACTGCCGCGCCGAGCAACAGCACCAACACGAACAGGATGATGAACCCGACCACGACCCGGATCGAAGGGGTATGGATAAAGCCGAACAACCCGCCCGCGCTGCGCGCAAACCGCAATGCCAGCCAGAAACCGATGATCCAGGCCAGCAGCGAAACGGTCTCGCGCAAAAACCCGCGAAACAGGCTCACCAGCGCCGAAACCACGATAATGCCGAGAATGAGGTAGTCGATCCAGGTCATGCGCGCCTGCCCGCTCCGGCGTGCGGATGAAGGGCTATTTTAGCAGACGGCGCAAGCCGCCGGTCAGTCGGCTGGTACGACTTTTGCCTTGCCGCCGTAAATGCGGTTGATCGCCGGAACCGCCTTCTCGGCTGTGGCACGCTGTGCATACGGCCCGACTCTGACCCGGTAATATGTCTTGCGCCCCTCGCTATAGCGACTGACATGGACCGCATAGCCATGCTGCTTGAGCGTCGCCTGCAGTTTGAGGGCATTGCCTTCACTGCCGTAGCTTCCGGCCTGTACCAGCCAGCCGCCGCCCGATGTGTTCACCACCGCCGGGCCGGTACGTACCACCGCCTTCGGTTGCGCCACGGGCGGCGCATTATTGATGGGTGCGTTCCCGGCGTCTGGCCGAGCAGCGGGCGGCGTCGCCGCGGCTTGCTGCTGCGGCACCGGTTGCGGCATTGCGGGCGCCGGCACAGACGCAGACGGCTGCGCCTGTTCGCCGCTCAGATCCATGCGGTATTCCTGCGGCGTTGACGAGGTGCTCGCGGCCGGTAACGCCACGCCATGCGTCACTGCGGTATCGGGAGACGGACCCTGTAGCACCCATGGAATGATGATGATGCCAAGGATAACCAGCACCACCGCTCCGATGACACGTTCCTTGATACCAATATCCATGTCCCCGCCTCCGCCGCATTCGTTCGGTTAATGTTAGCCCGTTTTCAAACCACATGCTGCATCACCGCCGCCACCGTCTGAAACGAACCGCACACCACAATGCGGTCGCCGCTGCGTGCGCGCCCGCAGGCCGCCTGGTACGCCTCCACCACGCCGGCGTACTCGTCCACTCCGGCATCGGGCAACACCGAATGAATCCGCGCCGCAAGCGCTGCCGCTGTCTGCCCGCGCGCACCGGCCAGTCCAGCGGTGAACCAGCGGTCAATCTGTGGCGCAAGCCGCAACACCACGTCCTCTGCCGCCTTGTCACGAAACATGCCCAGCACGGCAAACGTCTTTCCGCCAGCCGGATACGCTGCGAGATTCGCGGCGAGCACCGCGGCCGCATCGGGATTGTGCGCGACGTCGAAGATCCGCTCCACCTCGCCCGCCATGCGCTGGAAGCGTGCCGGCACATTTGCAAGCCTGAGGCCCGCTTCAATTGCCTCGCGGCTCACGCCCAGTGACGGCAGCGCACTCAGCAACGCGATGACACTGGACGCATTGTCGAACTGAATGCGCCCGGGAAGGTGCGGCGCGGGCAAATCCTCCAGGCGCAGGCCGTTGCCTTGCCAATCCCAGCCCGATTCTGCAGCAGCCCAGTCAAAATCCCGGCCCAGCACACGCAGATCGGCGCCGATCCGAGTGGCAGCTTCGATCAGCCGTGGCGGCGGATTGCGGTCGCCACAAATGGCCGGACGATCAGCGCGGTAGATCCCGGCCTTCTCGTAACCGATGCTGTCACGGTCATTGCCCAACCATTCCTGATGATCCAGTCCGACCGACGCCACCAGCGAACCTTCCGGTTCCACCGCGTTGACGGCATCGAGGCGCCCGCCCATGCCGACTTCCAGCACCGCAATATCGATTGCCTGGGCGCGGAAAATGTCGAGTGCCGCCAGCGTTCCGAATTCAAAATAGGTCAGGCTGATATCGCCGCGCGCTGAATCGACACGGGCAAATGCATCGCAGAATTCCCGGTCAGTCGCTTCAACACCGTTCACAACCACGCGTTCGTTGTATCGCAGCAGATGCGGCGACGTGTAGGCACCGGTCCGGTACCCCTGTGCGCGCAACATTGCATCAAGCATCGCGACGCAGGAACCCTTGCCGTTCGTACCGCCTACAGTCACGACGCGAAATGGAGGCCCCTGCAGCTGCATGCGCTGCAGCACGCGTTTCACGCGATCAAGCCCGAGGTCAATCGCATTGGGATGCAATTGCTCCTGCCAGCGCAACCAGTCGGCAAGTGTTTCAAACCGCGCTGTTTGCCGGTTTTGCATGTGGCTCCTCCAGCAATATGCTACGCAGCGCACGATCAGCCGGCGTCGAGATCAGGTACCCGACCGTGATGCCGAGTACGGCGCAGGCAATCAGGATCGGCAGGTACCACAAATAGCCTGATCCCATATGGCTGCCCGCAGCCCGGAACAGACGGACAGCAGCGTACACCACAAACATGTGCGTCAGATAAATCTCGTAACTGTATCGTCCAGACAGGCGCAACCAGCCGAGACCGCGCCACCGGAAAACCGCACCGGTCCGCTCCCGCCAGTGAAAGCCGAGCAGCAGACACAGGACCGAACCGGTCAGTACCAGCAGATAGCCGTCACGCAATGCGGCCCAGACGACATTGCCGGCAAACAGGATTGCAATCAGTCCTGCGGTACCGGTTGCGCAGAGGGCCGTTGCCGTTCGACGGGACGGCACGCTGACGTGTGCCGCGACCAGCGCGCCCAGCACGCCCAATGCGATGGCGGCCATCCCGGTAAGATAGGCTTTTTCCTGCCAGATTTCGTTACCGCTATTCGCGGCATGGGTAAACGGCATCGACAGGGCCAGCACGCATAACAACGGCACAAACAGCCGCATGCGCCGGCTCACCAGACACAACAGCGGAAAGCCGATATAAAAAACTTCCTCGATGGAAAGCGACCAGAGTACATCCCAGTTCCCTGGCAGATA
Source organism: Gammaproteobacteria bacterium (assembly GCA_035701115.1). Taxonomy (GTDB): domain Bacteria; phylum Pseudomonadota; class Gammaproteobacteria; order Natronospirales; family REEB76; genus DASSKW01. Next base: position 12,707 of record DASSOA010000007.1, on the reverse strand, counting down.
ACCGGTGTGCCCTTCGTACCAGTTCAGGTACAACCCGAGCGCCGCTGACACCGCACCGGCGAGCGACTGGTGTGCGTGTGTGATCACGTAATCCGGCACACCGGCCAGATCCAGGACACTCAGCACCAGAACCAGCAACAACAGACACGGCACAATGCGTGCAAAACGCCGCGCATAGAATCCATGCAGATCAATGTCTTCGAGCTGCGGCCAGCGGCGCAGTGAATTGCCGGTGATCAGAAAACCCGAGATGACGAAAAACACGAATACGGCTTCATAGCCGTTGAAATTCAGCGCACTGAGAAACCGCCGCGGAACAAACGCAACCAGTGCAGTTTTTGCGAGCGGAATGCGCAGACCGATGTGATTCAGGATCACGAAAAGAATGGAAAGACCACGCAGCAGGTCAATGCCCTGATTGCGCACCAAACCGTGCGCCGGTGCCGGCTCCATGATCGGGCCGCCCCGAGCCGGCTTATTCCGCGTTCTCCTTCGGCACCGGCTGACGGGCAAGGATTGCCAGGAGCGACGCCAGTCGGTCGCGCATCTCACGGCGATCAACGATCAGGTCAATCGCACCGTGATCGAGCAGAAATTCGCTGCGCTGGAAACCTTCAGGCAGGGTTTCGCGCACGGTCTGCTCAATCACGCGCTGACCGGCGAAGCCGATCAAGGCCTTGGGTTCCGCGACATTGACATCGCCGAGCATGGCGAAACTGGCGGATACACCGCCGGTAGTGGGATCGGTCATCACCGAGATATACGGAATTCCCTTGCGTGACAAACGCGCCAGCGCCGCGCTGGTCTTTGCCATCTGCATGAGGGAAATCAGTGCTTCCTGCATGCGCGCGCCGCCACTCGCCGAGAAACAGATGAAGGGCGCATTCTCGTCAATCGCGGTATTCACGCAACGTACGAAACGCTCGCCTACCACCGACCCCATGGAACCGCCCATGAATTTGAACTCGAACGCCGCCGCCACCACGCGCATGCCCTTGAGACGGCCTTTCATCGCCACCAGGGCGTCTTTCTCGCCGGTGGTTTTCTGGGAAACCAGCAGGCGATCCTTGTATTTCTTGCTGTCACGGAACTTGAGGATATCGACCGGTTCCACGTTGGCCGCGATCTCGACCCACGATCCCGGATCCAGAAATGCTTCAAGCCGCTGCCGCGCACCAAGGCGCATGTGATGGCCACACTTCGGACAGACGAACAGATTGCGCTCCACTTCGGCACGATAGAGCACGGCGCTGCACTCATTGCATTTGCTCCACAGGCCTTCCGGCACGCTGCGGCGCGCGGTACGTGCTTCGGTATTGATGTGCGAGGGGACCAGTTTCTTGAACCAGTTCATGGCTGACTGCACCTTGCAATATGTTCGGGATTATTCACGCCGCATCCATGGCACTGCGCAAGCCCGCGACGAATTCATTGACGTCGGCAAGCATGCGCTCCGGGTGGTCACGTTGCGCCGCGATCCTCGACACGATGGCACTGCCGACGATGACCGCATCCGCGACGCGCCCAAGACGCGCAGCGGTTTCCGCGTCGCGGACGCCGAACCCGACGCCTACCGGCAGCGCGGTCTGCTTGCGGATTTCCGCGAGCCGCTCGCCGACTGCAGCGACATCCAGCGTGGCCGCGCCGGTCACACCTTTAAGCGAAACATAATAAACGAAACCGGAAGCCACTTCGCAAACCCGCCGGGCACGCGGCCCGCTGGTGGTGGGCGCCAGCAGGAAAATCGGGTCCAGGCCGCCGGCGCGCAACAGCCCAGCCAGCGATTCCGCCTCTTCCGGCGGCATATCCACGGTCAACACACCATCGGCACCCGCCTCGGCGGCATCAGCCACGAAACGCTCGATACCGTAGGCATGCAAGGGATTCAGGTATCCCATCAGCACCACTGGCGTCACCGCATCACCGCGACGGAACTCCCGCACCATGGTGAGTACATCCGCGAGCGTGGTGCCGGCAGCCAGTGCACGTTCGCAGGCCTGCTGAATCACGGGGCCGTCCGCCGCCGGATCGGAAAACGGCACGCCCAATTCCAGTATGTCGGCGCCGGCCTGCACCAGCGTACGCATCAACCGCACACTTGTCTGTCTGTCCGGATCGCCCGCAGTAATATAGGGCACCAGCGCGGTGCGCCCATCACGTTTCAATCGTGCAAAGACACCTGACAGCCGGCTCACAACTCGATTCCTTCGCGCGCAGCAACCGTGTGAATGTCCTTGTCGCCGCGACCTGACAGATTCACCACAATCAGTTCGTCCCGCTTCATGTCCGGAGCGAGCCGCATCGCATACGCCACCGCATGACTGGATTCGAGCGCCGGCATGATGCCTTCGCGGCGTGTCAGCGCATGGAACGCACGCAGCGCTTCATCGTCATCAAGCGGCAGATACCGCACGCGCCCGATGTCTTTCAGCCAGGCGTGCTCGGGACCGACGCCGGGATAATCAAGTCCGGCGGAAATGGAGTGTGTCTCGGCAATCTGCCCATCGGCGTTGTCGAGCACATAGGTGCGATTGCCGTGCAGCACGCCCGGTCGCCCGCCACTCAACGACGCGGCATGCTTGCCGCTGGCAATGCCGTTTCCGCCCGCTTCGATACCGAACATGCGAACCTGCTCGTCATCGAGAAAGGCGTGAAACAGTCCGATGGCATTGGACCCGCCGCCGACACAGGCGACCAGGGCATCCGGCAGCCGGCCTTCGGCTGCGAGAATCTGGGCGCGCGTTTCCTCACCGATGCAGGCGTGAAAATCACGTACCATCATCGGATACGGATGCGGTCCGGCAACGGTGCCGATCACGTAAAACGTGTTGTCCACGTTGCTGACCCAATCGCGCATTGCTTCGTTGAGCGCGTCCTTCAGGGTTCGCGAACCGGCGGTGACCGGGATTACAGTGGCCCCCAGCAGGCGCATTCTGAATACGTTGATCGCCTGGCGCTGAATGTCTTCGGCGCCCATGTACACCACGCATTCCAGGCCAAGCCGCGCCGCCACCGTTGCCGTGGCCACGCCGTGCTGACCGGCGCCGGTTTCTGCAATCAGACGCGTCTTGCCCATGCGTTTTGCCAGCAGCGCCTGACCCAGTGCATTGTTGATCTTGTGGGCACCCGTATGATTGAGATCTTCCCGTTTCAGGTAGATCCGCGCGCCACCAAGTGAATCACTGAGCCGCTCAGCGAGATACAGCGGTGAAGGGCGGCCGACGAAATGTTTCAGATCGCGCTCGAGTTCGCTGCGAAAATCCGGGTCGCGCCGGTATTCGAGATAGGCGGCACGCAACTCCTCGACCGGTCCCATCAGCGTTTCGGCAACGTAACGGCCGCCGTACTGGCCGAAATGACCGTCGCCATCGGGGAAACGACGCAGCGATTCTTTCAGATTGTGCACGCGTTCAGACGGTCGGGACACGGTTTACCTCTGCGATGAATTCGGCCATGCGTCGCGCATCCTTGATTCCGGGCGCACTCTCAACGCCGCTCGATACATCCACGCCGTAAGGGTGGACGCTGCCGATCGCGGCGGCAACATTGCCGGGCTTGAGACCGCCGGCCAGGATGAGGGGCGGCCCCTCGAATTGCGGCACGCGAGTCCACTCGAAGGTGATGCCGGTTCCGCCCTTTTGCCCGGCAGCATGACTGTCAAGCAGCAACGCGGCCGCATCCGCGTAGCGCGCTGCGTAATCGCGGATATCAACCTGACTGCCCATCGGCACAGCCTTGATGTAGCGCCGGTTGAAACTGCGGCAGAATTCCGGGGCTTCGCTGCCGTGAAACTGGAGCAGATCAATCCGCACCACGTCCAGGACCGACATCACGTCTTCGCGGGCCGGGTCCAGAAACAATCCGGTCACGGTGACAAAAGCCGGCAGGCGAGCGACAAGATTCTGGGCCTGCGCGATCGTTACGTAGCGGGGGCTCTTGGAATAAAACACCAGCCCTACCGCATCCACACCCAGCCGGGCTGCGGCTTCGATGTCTTCGCCGCGCGTCATTCCGCAGACCTTGATTCGTACACGCAATTGAATCGCCTCGTCTCTTAAGGTAAGCCCTGCCAGAACCTCACAGCGTAACAGAAAGGCCGTCGAACATTGAATCGGCGGGCAGCGGGATATCGAAACGCGGGGCATACAGTACCGCTTTGAAACACAATCCCTGCGGCGGCGCAGTGATCCCGCCAAGCCGGCGGTCGCGGCCCGCGAGCACCTGACGCGCCCATTCCACCGGCTGCTTTTCGGCCCCGATTGCCATCAACACGCCGGCAATATTGCGGACCATGTGGTGCAGAAACCCGTCCGCTACGACATCAATGTGGATCAGTTCACCCTGCCGTGTCACCCGCAACCGATGGAGCGTCCGCACCGGGGAACGCGCCTGACATTCGACCGCGCGGAATGCGGAAAAGTCGTGCTTGCCGAGCAAATACTGCGCAGCACTTTGCATGCTTTCGTGATCGAGCGGACGATGCGTCCAGGTTACCTGCTCACGGTCCAGCGCCGGGCGTGTAGTGCGATTCAGGATGCTGTAGCGATAGTGCCGCGCCTGCGCCTGAAAACGGGCGTGAAAGTCGGGGGTGACGGGTTTCACCCATGTCACCGCCACATCGTCCGGAAGATTGGAATTCACCCCCAGCAACCAGCTGCGCAGTTCGCGGACAGCGTCCGTGTCGAAATGCACGACCTGACCGCTGGCATGAACACCGGCATCGGTGCGCCCGGCACAGGTCACTTCAACGGAATGCGCGGCAACGGTGGTCAACGCCTCTTCTAGGCACGCCTGCACGGTGCGCCCCGCATGGGACTGGCGTTGCCAGCCCATGAAAGCCGTGCCGTCATATTCAACGCCGAGGGCAAAACGCGACATGGGCGCTTCTGAGAGTCAGGTCAGCTGTTGTCCGAACGCATTCGCCGACGGAACCCGCCGCCGAGGAAATCCGATCGTCGGTCCGGTCCTCAGCCCAGATGCTTCATGAGTTCCTGTGCTTCCTGCTTCTGCTGGGCCGTACCTTCTTCCATGACTTCGTCGAGGATGCTCTTCGCGCCGTCCGGATCGCCCATGTCGATGTAGGCACGCGCGAGATCCAGTTTGGTTCCGACTTCGCTCAGGCTGTTGGCGCCGGCATCCTCGGTGGGCGCGGCGGATGCTGCCATGGACGGCATTTCGCCATCCAGCGACAGGCCAGCGCCCAGGCCGCCATCCGCCGATGCTTCTTCTTCCTGCGGCGGAACATTCGTGTTGACGAAGTCCGACAGTTCTTTCAGCGCCTTGTCGAATTCAACTTGCGAATCGGTACCGAAATCGGTGGATACAGCTGGTTCCTCGATTCTGGGCTCCGCTTTCTTCTCGCTGGGCGTCGGTTCGATATTGATATCGCCAAGATCGAATTCGAGCCCGCCACCCTGATCGGCCGCTGCCGGCGAAGCGGTTGACGCGGGCTCCGGTTCAGGAGACGACGCGGGTTCGAGATCCGGCAACGAAAATTCCAGGGCGTCGTCCGCGGCAGCGGGCGCTGCCTCCGCCGCGGGTTCCGCCGCGAAATCCGCACCTGTCAGGATCGCGGTACCGGCATGCGGTTCGGCGCCCGGCGCTGCGTCGCCGAAGGCACCGGCAAGCGGATCGAGGTCGCTCACCATCGTGTCGGTGCCGCCGCCATCGAGCGCGATATCCACGCTGCTGCTGGTGCCGGCGCCCGATGCCGTTCCGGTTGCTGCGAACATCGGCTCGTTGGGGGCGACTTGACGCCCCATGATCGCCACATTTTCCCAGTCCTTGTCCGATGCACCGCCCATGTCTTCACGCAGACCGCGCGCGACATCAACGAAATTGGTTGCGTCACCGGCCGTGAAATACACTTCCAGCAACTTCATCTTGACGTCGCGCCGCCCCGGATTCTGACTCAGGGCTTTCTTGAGCACGTCGGCCGCCTGGTCATACAGACCGTAGGCCATGTGGAAATCCGCTTCCGCGACCGGGTCGGAATCGTCCAGTTTGACCGGCGCCGCGCCTGCCATTTCCGCCGTCGGTGGCGGCACCATGACGGTCTTGTCGCTGACTTCCGGTTCAGGTTCCGGGGTCCGGTCCATGACCGGCTCCGGCGTCGGTTCCACTTTGCCTTTGGCTTTTTTGGTCCGGGTCCGCGTGGTGACGGCCACGGTCAGATCATCCGTGCCGGCCTGTTCCTGCTCCAGCCAGTCCGCACCCGAGATCCGGCCGGGTTTGAGCGACTTTGACTTGGAGGGCGCACCGCTCCGGCGCTTTTTGATCACCACGCCGACGAGCACCAGAATCACGACCACCGCGATGGCGATCAGCACGTACAGATTGCTCAAGGCACCCATCAGCGTATCAACGATGCCCGTGGATGCGGCGGGTGCCGGCTGGACCGGCTTGATCACCGGCTTGGTCACCCGCTTGCCGGGGGCCAGCGGTTTGGCGACCGGCGGTTTTTCCGCAGGCAGGGGCAGGCCCTTGCTTTCCGGCTTCTGATTGAGTTTGCCAGCCTGACTTTCCACGGCGGACATTCCGCTGCTCTTGACTGTCACGGGTGCCTGGCTCGGGCTTGGCGAGGCTCCCGCCGGAGCCGGCGTTGCAGGCTCAGGCAGTGGGGGCGGCGCAACGCTGGGTTCTGGCGCTGCCGTTTCCGTCGCGGGCTTACCGGCAGCGGCTGTGCCGGTGGCGCTCTCACCTGCGCCCGGCACCTGATTTTCTGCGGTTTCGGCGGCCGAGCTCGGTGCGACCAGTTGCAACGCCGGTGCGGCACTTTCCGCCTTCTCTGGTTTGCTGGTCGCGAGACCACGGCTGGCACGCCAGTCCTGAATCTGGGTGCGGACTTCGCTGTTCGCTTCAGAGACCGTGATGGCCTGGATGTCGCCCAGGCTCGGGATTCGCATCACATAGCCTGCCTTCATGCGATTGATGTTGTGCATGAAGACTTCCGGGTTCGCCCGATAGATGGCAACCATCATCTGGTTCAGCGTGACGCTGTCCGGACGCAGCTTGCCGGCAATTTCAGACAGGGTTTCACCGCGATGAATGGGGCCGTAATCGGTTCCCAGCTTCGACGCAGCCGGAGCCGACACGATGGCCGTCGGTGCCGGCGACGGTGCCGGTTGCGCGGGCATCGGCGTGGTTTCCGCCGGCGCGGGCGCCGGGGTCGGGGCGGCAGTCGGCGGCGCGGCGGGCGCGGCTTTTGGCGTTTCCGGCGCAATCAGCGTAGCGGTAGGCGATGGCGCCGGGGCTGCGACTGCCGGCTTGGACGCTGCCGCCTTGGTCGGCGTCTCGAAATTAGGGGGATTGAGCAGAACGGTGTATTCGCGAAGCAGTTCACCGTTGTCCCAGTTGGCGTCAATCAGGAAATCCAGGAACGGTTCACGGATCGGACCGGGGCTCGTCACATGCAGGTAGGCCGTGCCATCGGCTTTGCGCACCACCTGGAACCGGAGATTGGAAAGCACCGCCGGGTAATCAATCCCCGCCTGCTGGAACTGAGCCTGGCTCGCAAGTTTCACCTGCAGACTGTCGAGTTCGTCGCTGGCAGCGCCAACGATCTGGATGTCGGCATTGAGGTCCTGATTGAGTGCGGAATTCAGCTTGATCTCGCCGAGACCAAGCGCGCTCGCAGCCAGCGGCATCGCCAGCGCCGTCGCGAACGTGAGTACACACACCAGCTTCTTGCTCATGCTCTCTCCCCAGACTGCCTTGCCCCCGGTCTGGGTCGGGGACATCGGCTTGACCGCTGCGTTAGCTCAGAAGGCTCTTTACAAGATTGGGCTAACTATAGCTTATAAATAGCTTTTCACCAATAACTCAGCCAGTTGGACGCTGTTCAGGGCGGCCCCTTTGCGGATGTTATCGGACACGATCCAGAGGTCCAGACCACGGGGGTGAGAGATGTCCTCCCGGATCCGGCCGACGAACACCGGATCCTTGCCGGCGGCCTCGGTAACCGGGGTCGGATAGCCCCCGGCACGGCGCTCGTCCATCACCGTCACGCCCGGCGCGTTCGAGAGCAATGCGCGCGCTTCGTCGGCGGTAATCTTGCTGCGGGTCTCGATGTGCACGGCTTCCGAATGCCCATAGAACACCGGCACCCGCACCGCGGTCGCGTTTATCTGAATGCGCTCGTCACCGAGAATCTTGCGCGTTTCCCACACCAGCTTCATTTCTTCACGGGTGTATCCATTTTCCTGGAACTCGTCGATATGGGGCAACACATTGAACGCGATCTGCTTGGCAAATTTGCTGGCGCTGTCTTCTTCCAGCGGCCGGCCGTTCAGCAGCAGCGCGGTTTGCCGCGCCAGCTCTTCCATCGCCTGTTGACCTGCGCCGGACACGGCCTGATACGTGGCAACATTGATACGTTCGATTCCGACCGCATCGTGAATCGGTTTCAACGCCACCATCATCTGCATGGTCGAACAGTTCGGGTTCGCGACGATGCCGTGCGTGCGGTATTGCGCGAGCGCATCCGGATTGACTTCCGCAACAACCAGCGGAATGTCATTTTGATAGCGGAACTGCGAGGTGTTGTCCACCACAACGCAGCCAGCGGCTGCCGCCTTCGGCGCGTACACCGCGGAGACTTTCGCACCTGCCGAAAACAGGCCGATCTGCGTCTTGCTGAAATCGAATCCGGCGACGTCCTGCACAACCAGTTCGCGTGCACCGAATGCGACGCGCTTCCCCGCTGACCGCTCGCTGGCGAGGGCGTAGACATTCGCCGCCGGAAAATCGCGCTCGGCAAGAATCTCCAGCATGGCTGTGCCTACCGCGCCGGTCGCACCGAGTATCGCTACATCAACCGTTTTCACAATCACTCCGGGAAATTTGGATGAAAACGTCTATTTTAACGCATTCGCGGTCGTGACATCGGCATTCTGCCCGCGATGCCGCAAGGCGTGATCCATCAACACCAGTGCCAGCATCGCTTCGGCAATCGGCACCGCGCGAATTCCGACGCAGGGATCATGCCGGCCGTGCACCGAGATTTCAGTGGCCTGTCCGCTGGTATCAATGGTTTTACCGGGAAGCCGGATGCTTGAGGTCGGCTTGACGGCGATGCTCACCGTCACATCCTGACCGCTGGATATGCCCCCAAGAATGCCGCCGGCGTGATTGGAAAGAAATCCGTGCGGCGTGAGTTCATCGCGATGTTCGCTGCCGTGCTGCGTGATCGCACCGAACCCGGCGCCGATTTCCACACCTTTGACTGCATTGATGCTCATCATCGCTTTCGCAATATCCGCGTCGAGCCGGTCGGCAACCGGCTCGCCCCAGCCTGACGGCACGCCGCGCGCTGCCACATTGACACGCGCACCGATGGAATCGCCCTGCTTGCGCAGCGCATCCATGTACTGCTCCAGTTCCGGAACGCGCGCCGGTTCAGCGCAGAAGAACGCATTGTCGTCCACGGCAGCCAGGTTTTCGGCCGACAACGTAATCGGTCCGAGTTGCGCCAGCCAGCCTTGAATGACAACGCCGTAACGCTCGCGAAGGTATTTGCGCGCGATGGCGCCGGCTGCCACGCGCATGACCGTTTCGCGCGCCGATGCACGCCCGCCGCCGCGGTAATCGCGCACACCGTATTTCATCAGATAGGTGTAGTCGGCATGACCGGGGCGGAACTTGTCCTTGATTGCATCGTAGTCTTTCGGCCGCTGATCGGTGTTTTCAATCAGCAGGCCGATCGGTGTGCCGGTGGTGCGCCCCTCGAACACGCCGGACAGAATGCGTACGGTGTCGGGTTCGCGCCGTTGCGAGGTATGCCGCGATTTTCCGGAACGCCGCCGTTCCACGTCGCGCTGGATGTCGTCTTCGCTGAGCAGCATGCCGGGCGGGCAACCGTCCACGATGCAACCCAGCGCCGGGCCGTGCGATTCACCAAACGTCGTGACGGAAAACAATGTGCCGAAGCAGTTACCGGCCACGCGACACCCGTGTGCCTGCGGGGCGGATACCGGCCAGCTGTTCGGCGCGCAGCACGAACACTTCAGCCTGGCCGCGCTTGAATTCGAGCCACGTGAACGGCACATCCGGATACGCTTCTTCCAGCGCCCAGCGGCTGTTGCCGACTTCCACCACCAGGATGCCGTCCGGTGCGAGATAGCCGGCAGCCGATGCCAGAATCCGGTGCGCGATATCCAGACCGTCTTCGCCGGCGGCCAGGCCCAGTGCCGGTTCATGACGATGTTCGTCCGGCAGCGTCGCCATGTCCTCGGCATCCACGTAAGGCGGATTGCTGACAATGATGTCGTAGCGGTTTGGCGCAAGCCCGCCGAACAGGTCGCCTTGATGCAACGTCACCTGATGGGCGACGTGCAGGCGTTCGACATTGATGCGTGCAACGGCCAGCGCATCGTCGGAAATGTCCGTTGCATCCACCGTTGCGTCAGGAAACGCATAGGCACAGGCAATTGCGATGCAGCCGCTGCCGGTACACAGGTCCAGCACGCGTGAAACCCGGTCCGGCTCGATCCACGGCTCGAACCCCTGTTCGATCAGCTCGGCGATCGGCGATCTCGGCACCAGCACCCGCTCATCCACGTAGAAATCAAGGCCGGCGAAGCGCGCATGATTGGTAATGTAGGCGTACGGCTTGCGCTCTTTCACGCGCCGACTCAGCAGCTCGTACACGGTGCGCTTTTCGTCATGCGTCAGGCGGCTCTGCAACAACCAGTCCGGAATATCGTGATCCAGTTTGAGGCCGTAGAGCACCAGGTTGAGCGCTTCGTCTACCGCGTTGGAGGTTCCGTGCGCAAAGCTGAGTCCGGCGCGATTGAACGCGCTGGCGCCCCAGCGCACGAAATCGGCGAGCGTATCGAGGTTGTCCTGAATTTCTTCGAACCGTTCCACCTGAGTACTTCCGTCTTATATATATAGAATAGGCGGCAGGTATCATAAACGAATTGGCGACCCCGCTGAGCCGCGTGGCATAATCCGCGCATGCGAATAAAGCCCTATCTGTCCTATATCGGCGTTGCCGCCGCCGTGCTACTCGCCGGTGTACTGGCGGCCTATCTGAACCTCAAGCAGCGCGTGCAGGTTTCGCCCTCGGGCCCCGCCACCACGCTGATCTTGCTGCGCCCCGGCAAACCCTTGCCGGCGTTTGCCCTGCAAGGCGACGACGGCAAGCCCTTTACCCGCGCCTCGCTGAGCGGTCACTGGAGCCTGCTGTATTTCGGCTATACCGGCTGCACCGATACCTGCCCTGTCACCATGGCGGCGCTGACCAAAATGATGGCGCGGCTCGGCGACCTCCCCACGACCGAACGCCCACAGGTCGAGTTCATATCCATTGATCCGGATCACGACACTCCGGCAAAGCTGCGAAGCTACGTAAAATACTTCGACGAGGACTTTACAGCTGCGACCGGCAGTATCGAACAGCTCAGGTCGCTCGCCAACTCGCTGAGTGCGGATGTGTCCGACGTACCACCCGACATGGCGGCCATGCATTCCGCCGAACACCCGGCACGGATTCTGGTGATTGACCCGCGCGGCAATGAAGTGGCGATCTACACCCAGCCTTTGATACCCGAGCGGATGGCCGACAATTTCCGCTTCATCCTCAAACTGAACGGTCTTTCGCAATGACACACCGGTTTTCAATCATCGCATCGGCCCTGCTGCTGTGTGCAGCCGCGGCATCTGGCAGCGACGGTCCTGCGGTAAGCGCGAGTCATGTGTGGATTCGCACCGCGCCGGCGGGCGTACAGGTGCTGTCGGGTTTTCTGACTCTGGAAAACCTGACCGACAAACCGTTGCACATTGTCAGCGTCACCAGCCCGGATTTTGCATCCGTTGCGATTGGCTCAAGCGCAGTAGCGGATCAGCCGCAGAAACCATCGGAACCAGCAACCGTTAAGCTGAAGCCGCATCAGCCGGTGGTCTTAAAGCCGGATACCGATCACTTGCTGCTCTTGCAACCGCACAAGCGCTTGTTCGACGGCGATATGGTCACGTTGATTTTCAATTTTTCCGACGGCTCCTCGCTCGACCTGTTGGTGCCGGTTCGCAGCCAATCACCACAGAACTGACCGCTCCCATGACAAATTCAAACGGAGCCTCGACGGCGGACCGCCTCAAGGCCGCAGCCCAATACTTCCTGCCGCAGCACGCGATCTCACGCTCCGTGCACTGGTTGACACGCATTCAGCAGCCGGGGATCAAGAACTGGATGGTGCGCGGATTCATTCGCCGTTTCGCTGTCGACATGACTGAAGCCGCACAACCGGATCCGACGGCGTACCCGAGCTTCAATGCCTTCTTCACGCGCGCCCTTCGCGCGGATGCGCGTCCCGTCTCAGGAGCGACGGACGCCGTGGCCTGCCCTGTGGACGGTACCGTCAGCCAGGCGGGCCTGATCGAATCGGGTCGCATTTTTCAGGCCAAGGGCCGGTCGTTTACTGCACAGGAACTGCTCGGCGGCGACGCCGAACTTGCAATGCATTTTGACGGCGGCGCCTTCACGACACTTTACCTTTCACCGCGCGATTATCACCGCATCCACATGCCGCTGGATGGCACACTCACACGCATGATGCATGTTCCCGGGCAGCTGTTCAGTGTCAATCCGCCCACCACGCGCGCTGTACCGCGCCTGTTTGCGCGCAATGAACGGGTGGCCGCAATCTTCGAGTCGGTCGCGGGGCCGATGGCAGTGATCATGGTCGGTGCGCTCAACGTCGGAAGCA
>DASSOA010000006.1:0-17588 GCA_035701115.1 Gammaproteobacteria bacterium | reverse complement strand
TCGTCAAGCAGCACGGGCGCAACAACTGGGCCGGCCTGTGCGCGACGCAAAACCTGGATCTTCAGCACCTCAATACTGCATCCCAGCCCGAGCTCGACCGGATGATCGAGGAAGGCGAATTGGCCATCGTTCACGGGCCATGACATTGCCGAATGGTGCGCGCCCCGAATACCTGTCGGCGTGAATTTTCAGTTCAGTTTATCCATTCACAAACCCGGAAGATGCCAGCGGGTACATAGCAGTGCGTGGCACACCGTCGCTCGATGCGCGCATCAGGCAGGGAAAGACGGCGCTACCCAATAACGTGCCACTTGCGTAAGCTGGGCACGCTGTCCGGAGGTACCCGCTATGAACCTGCTGCAGGAAACCGCCGTTTTTCTGATCGCTGCGTGCATCGCGGTGCCTTTGTCGCGCAAATCCGGTTTCGGCTCGGTGCTCGGCTATCTGCTTGGCGGAATCGTGATCGGGCCGTGGGGGCTCAAACTCATCACCGGCGTGGATTCGATTCTGAATTTCTCCGAAATCGGCGTCGTGCTGCTGCTGTTCATCATCGGACTGGAACTGCAACCGTCACGGTTATGGGTGATGCGCCGCACCGTGTTCGGCATGGGGTCGGTGCAGGTTGCAGTAAGCACCCTGCTGCTTGCCGTGTGTGCGCGTGCGTTTGGTCTGGCATGGACACCGGCACTGGTGACCGGCTTCGGTCTGTCGTTGTCGTCAACGGCGTTCGTGTTGCAGATGCTGGCAGAGAAAAAGCAGCTGCCCGATCACCACGGGCGCGCCGCATTCGGCATCCTGCTGTTCCAGGACATTGCCGCCATTCCGGTGCTGGCGTTACTGCGCGTGCTTTACGCCGGCGGCGATCCGCAACATGCACATCGTCTGATGACGACCGCCATCATTCTTGTCGTGGTGTCGGCGTTCATTTTCGGCGGCCGCTTGATCCTGCGTCCACTGTTCCGGCTCATCGTCAGTTTCGGCAATCCGGAAATTTTCACCGCAACGGCATTGCTGATCGTGCTCGGCGCTGCACTGATTGCCGACAGCATCGGGCTGTCAATGGGCCTCGGTGCCTTTCTCGCCGGCGTGCTGCTGGCCGATTCCTCGTTCCGGCATGAACTTGAGGCAAATATCGAACCGTTCAAGGGACTCTTGCTCGGACTGTTCTTCATGGCGGTCGGCATGTCGGCAAACCTCGGCCTTTTCATCAGCGAACCGCTGATCGTGATCGGACTTGTTGCAGGCATGCTGCTGCTCAAAATGCTGGTGCTGTACGGACTCGGCAAGGGTTTTGCGTTGCCGGGACCCGCGCCGCGCAATCTGGCATATGTGCTGCCGGCCGGCGGCGAATTCGCCTTCGTGATATTCAATGCCGCTGCCGGATATCGAATATTTGACAGTCACGTCGGCGATCTGCTCAACGTGGCCGTTACATTATCGATGGCGCTGACGCCCTTTCTGGTTCTGTTCAACGAGCGCATCATTGCGCATTACGAGCGCGAGCACGCCACGCCCCAGTTCGACCATATTGACGACCCCGCTACACCGGTGATCATCGCCGGCTTCGGTCGCTTCGGGCAAATCGTCGCGCGCCTGCTGCGCATGAAAAGCATCCCGTTTACCGCACTCGAATCAAACATTGATCAGGTTGAAACCGTGCGTCGCTTCGGCAACAAGATCTACTACGGCGACGCTTCGCGACTCGAACTGCTGCGCGCTGCCAAGGCCGGCGAGGCCAGGTTCCTGGTGATTGCCGTGGATGACATGGAAGCCTCCGTGCGTACGGCCGAACTCGCGCGGAAACATTTCCCAAATCTGGTTGTACTGGCGCGCGCCCGTAATCGCAGACATGCCCATTTGCTGATGGAACTGGGCGTCAAGACCATCGTCCGGGAAACCTTCTATTCCAGCGTGCGGCTGGCCGAGGACCTGATGCAGGCACTTGGGCTTACGGTGCGGGAAATCGAGCAAACGGTTACGCTTTTTGAAAAGCACGACGCAGCACTGTTGCAGCGCCAGTACGCCGTGTTCCGGGACGAAACCAAGCTGATCCAGACCTCGAAGGAAGCCGCACAGGAACTCGAACAACTGCTGCAGGAAGACAGCCGCTCATCCGCCGTCTGAAGTCGGGACGCATTCTGTAAAACGTATTACTATTTATCGGCAATGACCGGGGCAATCCGCACAACTGCCACACCGCACCCAAAGCGATCGCATTGGGCGGCGCTGTCTGGGATGATTGCAACCCTGTTTTTATTGTCCTTCGCCGCCAACGCCCTCAATACCGGCAAACGCTTTCAGGACTATGCCAGCGATACCTGGTCACTCGACCAGGGGCTGCCGCAGATCACCGTGCTTTCCATCACCCAGGATCGCACCGGATACATCTGGCTCGGCACCCAGGATGGGGTGGCGCGTTTTGACGGTTCGGTGTTCCAGGACTATCTGCCGGGTTACTGGGTGCAGACGCTCAAGGTTGCCGATGACGGTACGCTCTGGATCGGGACCAACAAGGGCATCGCCTACTACCGCGATGAGGAAACGCACCAGCTTGCGGTAGACACCAGGAACGGCGACAACCACGTCACCAGTTCGCCCGACGTGCGCGCGATGCAGTTCACGAGCGACGGCCGGCTGCTGGCCGCTTCCGATCAGGGTCTGCTGCAGGTAACAACCCGCGGATTTCATCACAGCAGTCTTCTGCCGGCGGTACCGTTGTTTTCGCTGTTGAACTGGCATGGGAGTCTGTGGGCCGGCGGTGCAGGCAACGTCTATGTCATTACGCCGGATCAGGTACGTACCATTCCCGTACCGGGCGGTCCCAGCACGGTAATCACAAACCTCGTGTCATACGACGACACCGTTTGGGCGGGAACCAGCAGCGGTTTGTTCCGGTATGTCCACGACAGGTGGCAGCGCAGCAAAGACGATCCTCCCGAATTGCAATTGGCGATCAATACTTTTTACGTCGATTCCGACGACAACTTCTGGATCGCCACCAGCGAAGGTCTGGCGCGACTGCATCACGGACAGATGACTGCATTCGTGAACAGCCACGATTATCAGAGCGTCGCCCAGGTAGAATCGATTTACGAAGATCACGAAGGCAGTCTGTGGCTGGGAACGCGCGCAAGCGGCGTAACCCGTTTGTGGAATGGTTACACACGGCGTTACAGCCGGCACCAGGGCCTGCGCGACACGCTCGTCTGGTCGCTCGCACCGGACTGGCATGGCGGGCTGTGGGTCGGTACCGCCAATGGCGTCTATCTGCTTCACGACGGTGAATTCCACGCGGTCCTGCCGGGACGTGCGCTGCCGGGACCCAGTGCCTACACGCTGTTTGACCAGCAAGGCACCCTCTGGGTCGGTACACCCAGCGGCGTTCTGTTGTATCGCGGTGGCAGAATCGTCACGCCTCCGGTATTGGCCCCGTTAAAGGGGCGCGCGATAGAAGGAATCCTGCAAACCCGGGATGGCGCTGTCTGGATCGCAACCCTGGGCGGTCTGTTCCGTTTCCAGAACAATGCACTGACTGCGTTTGGCGTCAAAGACGGGCTCAAGGATCTGCGTTGCAGGTTGCTGTTCGAAACACGTGATGGCCGGCTGCTGGTTGGCACACTCTCCGGCCTGTTTGAGTTCGACCACGGGCGGTTGACGCAACTCGCCACCGGTACCGGACTGAGGAATGCCTTTGTCACTGCGATCGCAGAACCGCGCGATGACGAACTCGTGGTGGGCACCTTCAGCGAAAAAAGGCTGTATCTGTTTGATGGCGCGAGCTGGCATGAATTGAGCCATGATCAGGGCGTTCCGCTCAACACGCCCACATTCATGTCAATGGACGGCAGGCAGGACTGGCTGTGGGTGGCGGGAATCCGCGGTATCTACCGTGCGCGACTCACCGATCTGGAAAAACTTGCGGCCGGCCAGAGCACGGGAATATCCACACAACGAATTCTGAGCGAACGCGGTCAATGGTCAGGCAGTGCACAGGGCCTCTGTTGCAACGGCGCCGGCAATGCGCGCGGCTATTTTGACGGTGTGCGTCTGTGGCTGCCGACCCGCGACGGCGTGGTCAGCGTCAATACGCAGAATGTGCACCGCAACGAGGTGATCCCTGCGGCAGTTATCGAAATGCTGAAATACGACAACCAGTGGCATGCGGTTGTACCGCACCAGCCGGTTACACTTCCCGCCAGGAACAGGGACATCGCAATTCGCTTCTCGGCGCTGAGCTTTCAGAATCCGCGCAGTGTGCGTCTCATTTACCGGCTCGTCGGTTACGACACGGCGTGGCGCAGCCTCGACAACAACGCGATACGGATCGCAAGTTACACCAACCTGCCGCCCGGACACTACGTGTTCGAAGTCCGCGGCAGCAACAACGCCGGTGTCTGGAATCCGGCGACAACCCGCTTCGCATTCAGCATCGGGCGCTATTTCTATGAAACCTGGTGGTTCCGGACCGGTGCGGTGCTGGTCCTGGCATGGCTCGTGTATCTCATCTATCGCTGGCGTGTACGCCTGTTGCGTGCGCAGCGTGCCTATCTCGAACAGGTCGTCGCCGAACGTACCGAAGCGCTGCAGTCACTCAACCGCCAACTGGAAGAAGCCAGCCAGACCGATCCGCTTACGGGATTGAAGAACCGGCGTTATCTGGGCCAGCAACTGCCGAAGGATATCTCTCATTTCCGGCGCGAGCTGGAACGCCCCGAAAACCGCGATCATGTGATCGTATTCGCGGTCGTGGACCTGGACCGGTTCAAGGAACTGAACGACTCAGCGGGCCATTTTGCAGGTGACGAGTTGCTCAAGCAGGTCGGAAACGTGCTGGTCGCCAGCATGCGGTTCGGCCATTACGTCGTACGCTGGGGCGGAGAAGAATTCCTGATCGTGTTCCGGCCGATGCCGCGCACGGAGTCTGCGCGCGTAATTGCACGCATCCACAGCGCGGTCGGCAACACGCCCTACACGCTCCCGAACGGTGACCGGATCAACATCACCTGCTCCATCGGCTTCACCGAATTTCCGTTTGTACGCGACAATCCCGACGCCGTTGGCTGGGAAACACTGGTGAACCTCGCCGACAATGCCCTGTACGCCGCCAAGGCGGCGGGGCGCAATTGCTGGCTGGGATTGCGACCCGGTCAACATTTCAACGCCGATTCGCTGCGCGAAGACATATTGAAAGGTCTTGATGCGATGCTGGATGCGGACAAGCTGGTACTGATCAACAGCACCTGATGCACACATCGCTGCCGCGCCCGCTCAATTCGGGGATCTGAAAATCAATTCACTCCGCGTCCGGATAACACCAGACGCCGCTCGTACCAGCCGCGACTGCGATTGATAGCAGCCACGGCGGTGAGCATCACCGGCACTTCGATCAGAACGCCGACGACGGTGGCGAGCGCCGCGCCCGAGCGAAACCCGAACAGCACAATGGCGGTCGCCACGGCCAGTTCGAAGAAGTTGGACGCGCCGATCAATGCCGAGGGACCGGCAATGCAGTGCGGCGTACCCAGCATCCGGTTGAGCAGGTAGGCCAGACCGGAATTGAAAAACACCTGGATCAGGATCGGAACGGCCAGCAGCACGATGACCAGCGGCTGCGCAATGATTTCCTGGCCCTGAAAACCGAACAGCAGCACCAGGGTTGCGAGCAATGCCAACAGCGACACCGGATGCATGAGAGCGAGCACGCGTCGCATCCGGACCGGTCCGTTTTCGCCTGCCAGCAGGTGGTGCCGCCACAACCCCGCGATTATGAGCGGCACGACAATATAGAGCAGCACCGACAGCAGCAACGTCGCCCAGGGCACCGAGATTGACGAAAGCCCGAGCAGCAAAGCAACCACGGGGGCAAACGCAAAGATCATGATCACGTCATTGAGCGCGACCTGCGACAGCGTGAAGTGCGGTTCGCCGCCGGTCAGACGGCTCCACACGAACACCATTGCGGTGCAGGGTGCGGCCGCCAGAACGATCAATCCGGCCATGTACGAATCAATCTGACCGGCCGGCAGCAGCGAGCGAAACAGATGGCCGATAAACAGCCAGCCGAGCAACGCCATGGAAAACGGTTTGATTCCCCAGTTCACCAGCAAGGTGACGCCCACGCCGCGCCAGTGTCTGCGCACACCCGGCAATTGCCTGAAATCGATCCTGAGCAGCATCGGAATGATCATCATCCAGATAAGCGCCGCCACCGGCAGATTCACCTGTGCGATTTGCATGGCGCCAATACTGTGAAATACCGGCGGCAGCAATTTGCCCAGCACAATGCCGGTGCCGATGCACAGGAACACCCAGACGGTCAGATAACGCTCGAATACACCCATGGCAGCGACCGCGCTGCGGGTGCCGGTTTCAGTCTGCACGGACATCTGTGTTGCTCCGGAAAGTTCCCGTGTGCACGCCGTATGTGCACATTCACTCGCTGCCGATCTGTCTGATGTGTTTCTGAATCGCCATCCTGTCGAGTTTGTCGAGCGGCAGCGCCGTAAACAGCTCGATACGCCGGCTGAGAACCATCAGCGCGTTCTTGAACGCCCTGCGCCTGGTCTCGTCGCTGCCTTCGACGGCTGCCGGATCGGGAATGCCCCAGTGTGCAGTCATCGGCTGACCCGGCCAGTACGGACAGGCTTCCTTGGCGGCCTGATCGCAGACCGTGAACACGAAGTCCATCTGCGGCGCATCGGGTCCCGAAAACTCGTCCCAGCTCTTGCTGCGCAGACCTTCGGTGGAAAAGTGATTGCTCTGCAGCAGTTCGATGGCAAACGGATTGACCTGCCCCTGCGGATGGCTGCCGGCACTGAATGCATGAAAGCGTCCCTTTCCGAAACGATTCAGGACGACTTCGCCGATGATCGAGCGCGCGGAATTACCCGTGCACAGAAACAACACGTTGTAGGTTTTAGACATGCAATATCTCACTGCAACGTTTTCATCATGAACCTGGACGACGCCGGGCACAGCGTGCTGAACTCGGCCGTGCCTTGAATCGCAGCCGGCGCCCGCTCACGCGCTGTCGGCGTGTAGCCCTGTGATGCGAAAAATCCGTCAGCCGTGGTGGTCAGCAGATACAGGCACCTGATCCCGTGTTGCCTCGCGCAGGTTTCCATGGCTTCAACCAGGCGTCTGCCGAGTCCGGTGCCACGCAGCTGCGCATCCACCGACACCGAACGCAACAGCCCGCAATCACCGTGGCGTTCAATGCCTGCCACCCCGACAATGTCCGGGCCGCAATGCGCAACGACAAAATCCTTCAGCACGCCCGGCACAACGTCCGCCACCGGCAAATCGGAGCTGCGCAGCAAGCCGAGGACCGCGTCGCTGTCAGCCGGCTGAAACGGCCGGATTGCGATGCCGGTCATCCGCAGCACCGGCCGACGGATTTGTTGTCTGCTGCGGGACTGCAGCAGGCCCCGGCGGTTTGCCCGGATGCGCGTTGCGGCGCCGAATAGGTCGTCGCCTCTCCATGCGTCAGAAAACTCTCCCAACGCACGCCCTGCGGATCTTCCGCCCAGTATTTGTCGGAGTGCGCGTAGCAGCATGTGGTGCCCTGTTCGCTCAGCGTCACTTCATCCGCAGCCTGCAGCCGCGCACCGATTGCCTTGAGTTCGTCCTCGTTTTCCACCTGCAAACCCAGATGATCGAGCCCCGGCCTGGCGCCGCGCTGCGAAATCGCAAAATTCACGCGCGGATCGTCCAGCATCCATTTGGCGTAGTCATCCTTGCGCACGCTCGGCCCGGTTCCGAACAGGGTTGCGTAGAAGCGGACCGACTGATCGAGATCAGCGACCGCGACGTGGACGTGCAGTCATTTCATTACGGGATACCTTCTTGACGGGTTGGGCAATTTGTTTGCCAGCAGCCGGCGCACACATGGCGACACCGCAGTCCGCACCCTGACAGCAGTTTTCCGAGAGATAGCCGATGAGTTCGTTCATCGCGGTGTAGTTGGCTGCGTGATAGATCGTGCGGCCTACGCGGCGCGCAGTGACCAGCCCGGCGTGCTTCAGCCCGGCGAGATGGAACGACAGCGTGGCCGGCGCGAGCTGGAGCTTCTCGCCGATGGCGCCTACCGGCAGCCCCGCTTCGCCCGCCTGCACCAGCAGCCGGAAAATGGCGAGCCGGCTGTCATGCGCCAGCGAACCCAGGGCGCGAATCGCGGTTTTCATTTCCATATTTCCAGTATCATCGAATTATTGGCCCGGGTCAAGTGCCGCTTCACGCATCGAATCCTGGCTGGGGAGGGGATTGCGGGAACCCGCAGAATCAGCGCAACTGGCTGTCTTTGCTGCCGCGGCGGTTGTAAAGCTCGTGTACCGGCTGCCTGGCCTCCTGCTCTTCCTGGCAGGCCACGCAAAGCCGTACACCCTTGATGGCCTCGCGGCGCGCGCGGGGAATCTCGGCTCCGCACGCTTCGCAATGCGTCAGGCTTTCCCCTTGCGGAAGCCGGCCGCGCACCCGCGCCAGCGCGTCTTCGACCGTGCTGTCAATCTGATCCTGTACCGCGCCGTCTTTCGCCCAACCGCTAGCCATCAGTTCAACCTGTTATCCGATACACCGCCGACTGCGGCGACTTCGCAGCGTTCAGTTTATACCGGTTCTGCGGGTTCATCCGCATACCGGGCCAGCGGGAATCCAACCGAGAAAATCAGAATCGTGGCAAACACGCAGGCAAACACGATGACCGGCAGATCGGCCGTAGCCGGAATTCCGGCATAGAACGGCAACGTCGCCAGCACGCCGGCTGCCACCCCGCGTGGCACACCGATGTAGACCAGCCGGCGCAATCCGGCACGCATTGACGACCCCGCCAGCGCGAGCCACGCGCCCGGAAACCGCAACAGCACCAGCATTGCCGCCAGCAACGCGCCGACTGCAACCAGTCCCCACGGTGGTCCCAGCATCGCGCCGATGAAGGTGAAGAAGAACGACTTCACGATGAACACCATCTGGCTGTGGAATCCGCGCAGATCGTTGTTCAGTTCCAGCCGTGCCGATATGTTTATGTAGCGCCCGAGGTGCTCGGCATTGCCCACCATCAGCGCAAACGCCAGCACCGCGAGCGCCGCCGAACCGCCGATACTTTCCACCAGCACGTACAGCAACAGCAATGCGGACAGCGTGATCGGATAGGCCTGTTCATGCTGACGCAGACGATCCAGCAGGAACCACCACAAGCCGCCCGCAACCGCGCCGACAGCAACGCCGATGCCGAACGAACGCAGCAGCACGAACCACGTGGTATGCGCCTGAAACGCTTCACGGCCGGTGAACACCTCGATCAGTGTGGTGACGGTAATGATGCACAGCACATCGCTGAGCGCCGATTCGATGGCCAGGAGATTGGATGCTTCCTTGTCCACGCCGCTGCGCAACAACGACGCCATGATCACGATCGGGCTGGTGCCGCCGAGAATCGCACCGGTCAGCAGTTCCTGACGCCAGTTCCACTCTGCCGGCAGCCAGTGCAGCACTACCAGAACATGGCAGATCAGCATGATGCCAAACGTCGAAACCAGAAACGTGGCGACAGACAACGCGACCGAACGCGCCGCCGAACGGTAGACCTGAACCAGATCGAGATGAATGCCGCCTTCGAACAGCACAAACACGAGTGTCAGCGCGGAAAAATACGGCGCCATGCTGAGCAGCTGGGCGCGACTTACCAGCTGCAGAATCGGTCCGATCAGAATGCCCATGAAAATCAGCCAGAGCACGTCGGGAATATTGGTGCGGCGAAAAATGATCTCGCCGAGCGTGCCGATCAGGAATATTCCGGCAATGGACACCAGAAACAGGGCAACGGAATGCATCTACTGCACCTTTGGCCGAATCAGGACGTGATGGAACCCGGTGAGCATCCAGTGCGTCGTGCCGGCGACGTGGCCGCAGGACCTGATGCTGCATTCATATCGTTCGCGCATGCCGGGGGAGCGCATCTTGCGCGCCACTATACACCGGCGACCTCAGGGCTTCGCCCTGCCGGGGCCTGCCATCCGTGTGAACCGGTAAGCGGGACTACAAATCAGCGCCCCAGGTCCAGTAGAGGCCGAGATAGGCGACCTGATGCGAATCGCCCGTGAATGTGTGACCCGCGGAAAACAGCAGACTGAAATCCGGCTTGAAATTGTAGTAGCCGCCAAGATTGACCAGCGAATAGCCGCGGCTGCCGTACGCATCAGGACCTTGCCGGAACACTTCGCCGCCCAACGTGAGTTTGTCAGAGACGTCATGCTGCAGCAGCCAGCCGCCGAACCAGGCGTTGTGCATGCCAGACGCGTGATTGATGGTGTAGCCTGCGCCGCCGTAACTGGTCCAGCTTCCCCAGCTTTTCTGCACCCACAACGGCACGCGGTACCACGCCTGACCGTTGCCCAACCCGCGCGCGGCGCTGCCGGTCGGCACTTCGATCATGGGAAAAATCCCGATCTGGGGACGATTCGACGTTTCCTTGACGAACCGGTATTTGATACCAAGCTCCATGTCACCGAACCCGAATGCGCTGCCGCCGGCATGCGGCGAGAACCTGGCGAACGGCAACACCACATGGAACTGGGTTTCAGGTGCAATGCCATCGTTGTATTCGATCGCCGGACCGGCAACCGACGTTGACGAGTCATCGCGATCCAGCGTCGAGAACACGTAGAACTCATGATGGTGCAGCGGCACCGGTTCCGGGTCGTCGGTCAGAAACGGCGGGCCCGCATGCACGGGGAATGACAGCATTGCCGCAAGTAGCAGTGCTGCGCCGTGCAGGAGTACATCGAACAGCGGAACGCGACACACGGCATTACTCCCCGATGAGGAATGGCAAATTAATCCGGGCGACATCGCTGGCAGGATCCAATTCCATTGGTTTCATCTACCCGGTCTGTTGTTCGCGCGCCAGGCTCGCAGGACTGCCTCCATGGCTGCCGCATTTGCCAACCGATTCAGCCGCTGTTCATCCAGTAATTCGAAATCGATATCCGTCAGCGGCGGAAAGGTACGGTGACTGCGCGGACTCGCTGCAAGATACAGCCAGTCGAGCAGGGCTTTTTCAGGCGTGGCCCGCGGGTGTTCGTAACGTGCAGCGTCCGCGAGGCGGTCTGCAGCCGCGCCGGCTTCGAGTATGCGGCGCGGAACGCCAAAGAAATGAAAGGTACCGATACGGGTGGATTGCCGGCCCAGACGCGGCAGCACGCGGCTCCGATCCACCGGAACGACAGCGGTAACTGTGCGCGAGGGATTGTTGAGCACACCGGCGTCGCCCAACACCGTGTTGAGCGAGACAACGGCATCGGTGCGCAGCCAGGCCGCCGCATTGGCGAGTTGTCCGGGTGGCACGCGGAACTGATTCAGGAACAGGCCGCGCTGAATCGGTAACAGTTTTCCGCGCGTTTCAGCCTGCTTCAGCCAGTAGGTGAGACTGCTTGGCGGCACGTCATGACCACAGGCGGTGCGCGCAAAACGTGCCAGCAACGAGCGATTCATGACCGGCGGCGCATCGCGTGCCGACAACTGCGCTTCCAGTCTTGCCTGCCAGGGTTTCATGGCGGCTGCTTCTGCAACAACCGTTGCACGTAGTCGCCCACCCGCAGCTTCATTGCGGTCCACTCGGCTTCGTCCACGCGCCGTGAGACCGTGGCGGGCAATGACGCCTGCAATTCCGCGCAAAAACGCTGCCAGGTCAGACCGTCAAGATGCGACCACAGCGTCGCGACCGGATCCGCTCCGCTGAGGCTTGCATGCTCCACTGCCCAGTCAATCAGTTGGGCAGACGGTGCCGGAGATGCATTCATGAGCAGATCGAGATCGTACACGTCGCGTGGCACTTCCCGGCCCAGCAGCGCTGCAATCTTGGTCGCAATCAGTGCCGGTTCGTCGTAGATGTCCACCCAGAACCGCGCGATGCCTTTGGCCGCCAGCGGCACGTAGGCGACCTGCTTCACCCGCCCCGGCACCGCACGGCGCGCATCGCGCGACACTTCGATTTCCACATGGCAGAGCTGTCCCGCGTCGTCCTGGAAGTTGATTTTCCAGCGCGGGCTGGTTTCCGTCTTGCCCGGGTCGGATACCCGCAGGTTTTGCAGCGGCAGTCCCCGTGCGGCGGCCTGGATTGCGCGTTGTATCGTCTTGTGAAGCGAATCCGCGCTGCGCTTGGGGTTGGTGAAATCGAGGTCAATGTCCTTGGTCAGGCGCTGTTCTCCGAACAGCGTGCGCAGCGCAGCACCGCCCTTGAGCACAAACCCCTCCCCTTTGCGGTGAAAAAGTTCGCGGGTCACACGCTCCAGAAACTGCTCGCGGAAATCGCTCATTGGCTGGTATGTATTAAGTAAATAATGCCAGTAATTTTAGCATAATCTACTTAATTCCCTGGAGCGTGCGGAAGGCCGAAGCCCTAGCGATTGTGCGAGACCCCGCATTGGACCAAGGAAAAAACAGGGAGCCAGCGGTCCGCGCCGGGAATCACTGCACGGTCCCCGGCGCGGACGGCTGTCTGCGCCGCAGCAGCGAATTGCGCAGCGTCCACTCCGAGTCCGGCGTGACGCCTTCGAGAAATGTCACCGCATCGGCAATCTGCAGCGCCACCGGGACACCGTCGCGGTACAGCACGCGGTTGTCTCCCTGCACCGGCACACGCTGGCCGGGCGTCACGATACCCGTCAGGTTCAGTACATCCGCCGCGGCAATCGAGACCAGCTCGCCGCCCGGCGGTTGTTTGCGTATCGCACGCAGTGCGCCGACGGCATCGGGCAATGCAAATTGCTCACCGGCGAATCCGTCAACAAAGCGTCCGCCGCGGACCTCGCCGCGTGCTTCGAGTCTTCTGTATATATAAAGAAGCTCGCGCCAAGGCGGCAGCGCCGATTCGCGTTCCAGCACCTTGCGAAACACGACGCCGTAGCGGCGCAGCAGAACCTCCGCAAGGTGCGTGATGGCTTCCTGATCCGACGGCGTATCGCCGGCAACGACCGGGCGCGGCATCAGTGACCAGCGCCCGGCTTCGTTCACGGCGGGGGCCACACCACGGCGCAGACGGTAGCGTGCCGAGCGCGACAGCGGTGCACGCCGGTCAGACGGCGTAATGAGCGCGCGCAAACCGGCGAAGGTGTCCGATGTTGTCAGTCCCCAGGCGGTCAGTTCACCCAGTGCCGCTTCAATCTGGGTACGCAGCAATCCGGTCAGTTGCACCAGATCGGAAAAGAACAACGCGCCGTGCTGCTGCAAGGCGCCGTGCACCACTTCCGCCGGATGCGACAGGTGAATCGCCGCAGCCTCCGGCGACTCGGTCAGATTGCGCCAGTGCTGCAACGCCTCACGCGCCACAAACGCGATTGGCGTTCCGCGCACCGGTCCGGCACGGCGCTCTTCGCTCCCGGTACGCGGCGGCACCAGCCGCATCCAGGCGACCGCACCGCCGGCACACAACTGGTCGAGCATGTAACCGGCGTAATCACCGACACGCGCCGCAAGCAGATCGCTCTCCCACGCGGCCGCCGGTGCCGAAAAGCCTTCCAGCTGTTCCAGCGCGGCCGCCAGCGCGGCGGCACCTTGCGCGCGTTCGGCAGCCACACCGTGCCACTCGAACATGAACCGCATGTAGTCGGCCGGTGTCACCGGTTCGATTTCGCTGCGCAGGCGCTTCAGCGTGTAGCGATGGATTCGCGCCAGCAGCCGGCGCTCGCACCATTCGGTTTCCATCACGCCGCGGGTATAACGCCCGCGCATTACGCCGCCTTCGGCTTCAAGCGCGAGCAACGCAGAATCAATTTCAGCGGTTGTCAAACCCAGTAACGCTGCCAGCGCCGTCGCAGTCACCGGCCCGGAAATTTCCAGGCGGCTGCGCAGCAATTCGCGCAACGCATCTTCTCGTGCGGGTGTCGGCGCACCGGATAAGGGTTCGATTTGCGGTTCGAGTACCGCATCCGGAAATACCGCCAGCAGTTCGTGCAGACGTTCCGTGGCAATGCACAAGGTCTGTCCACCCGGCAGACGCGCCCGCGCGGCGCGGCCCGCCTCCTGCAGGGTAGCGAACAGCCGCAACCAGCCTGAATCAAGCGCATCGTCCGGGTTGCCGCGTTCAGCTTCCGCGGCGGAAATCAGACCCGCCACCATCAGCGCATCATGCAATTCGTCCGCATCGCGTGCGTTGGGCCAGACTTCGCTGCGCACGCGCGCAATTGCATCCGGATCGAGTTCGGCCAGTGAGCCCGCTTCCTCCAGGCTCATCACGCCGCGCGCTTGCACCGCAAGGGTGCGGCGCTCTTCCGCTGGCGCGTCATCGAGAAAGGCATACGGCCGCGCCGACAGGATTTCCTGCGCCAGCGGCGACGGCGCAGCAAGATCGCGCACCATCACTTTCAGATCGCCGGACTGCAAACGCTCCAGCACCTTCATGAATCCGTCCGCATCCATGACTTCGTGCAGGCAATCCTTCAGAGTCTGATCAACCAGCGGATGTTCCGGTACTTCACGCGCGCCGGTAAGGTTTTCGGCGCAAGCCAGCTGATCGGGAAAGATCAACGCCACCAGATCTTCGGCGTCGGCGCGCTGGAACGCCGGTGGCATGCGTTTGCCGTTGCGGTTGCGGCGCACTGCAAGCGCCGTGGTTGTCACCCAGCGCCAACGCGTGCCGAACATCGGCGCCGCCAGCACCGCCTGCGTCAGCACATCGAGCGCGCTGGCCGGACTGAGATATTTCGCCGGCTCTTCCAGCGGGAAACTGTGGGTTGCACCCAGTGACAGTACGATGCTGTCTTCAAGCGCGGCGGCCTGCAGTTCGAAATTGAATTTGCGGCAGAAGCGCTTGCGCAGCGCCAACCCCCAGGCCCGGTTGATGCGGGCGCCGAACGGTGAGTGAATCACGAAATGCTGGTCGCCGGTTTCGTCGAAAAAGCGTTCGAACACGACGCCATCCTGAGTCGGCAAGGTGCCGAGCGCGGCGCGCGCCGCCGTAAGATATTCGCCGAGCTGCTGCGCGGCGTCAGCCTCGAGATTCAGTTCCCGGCCCAACCACAGAGTGATGTCTTCACCCGTGGCCAGACGCCGATCCGCCTCGGCACGCAATCGTGACACCGCCGCCGACAATTCGTCGCTGCGCGCCGGCGCCTCGCCGAACCAGAACGGAATATTCGGCGGCGCGCCTCTGGCGTCTTCCACCAGCACGCGGCCCTGCTCGATCTTGAGGATCCGGTAACTGGTGTTGCCGAGCTGAAAAATGTCGCCGGGAATGCTTTCGAAGGAAAAATCCTCGTTGAGCGAGCCGATGCGCAAACCTGACGGCGACAGAATGACGTCATAGTCGAACTGATCCGGAATGGCGCCGCCGTTCGTCACCGCGATCAGTTTTGCACCGCGCCGGCCGCGCAGCTTGCCGTTCACCGCATCGCGATGCAGGTAGGCGCCGCGCCGTCCGCGCCGGGTGGCGTAGCCGTCCGCCAGCATGCGCACCACGTCCGTGTATTCCTCACGCGTCAACGAACGATACGGCCACGCACGCAGGAACCGTTCAAAGAGTTCTGTTTCATCCCATTCGCGGCATGCCACTTCGCCGACGATCTGCTGTGCCAGCACATCCAATGGTGCGTCAAGCACCTTCAACGCATCCAGTTCGCCGCGGCGAACGGCATCGAGCATCGCCGCACACTCGACCAGGTCGTCGCGCGACAGCGGGAACAGGCGGCCTTCCGGTACCGCGGCGAGCGCATGCCCCGAACGGCCAACGCGCTGCAGGAACGTGCCGATGCTGCGCGGCGAACCGAGTTGACACACGAGATCCACATCGCCGATGTCGATACCGAGTTCCAGCGAGGCGGTCGCCACCAGCGCTTTCAATTCGCCGCGTTTCAATCGCTGCTCTGCATCCAGCCGGTGTGCGCGCGCCAGACTGCCGTGATGCGAGGTCACGTGCTCTTCGCCGATGCGTTCGGCAAGATGTCGCGCGGTGCGCTCAGCCTGTCGGCGATTGTTGGTAAAAATGAGCGTGGTGCGATGCGACTGGATCAGTTCGGCGAGCCGGTCGTAGATTTCCGACCACACTTCGTTTGCCATCACCGGCGTCAGCGGCGAACGTGGTAATTCGAGATGCAGACTGCGCTCGCGGACGTGGCCGGTGTCGATGATGTCGCAGGCTTCGCCGCCCGTCAGGAAGCGCGCCACTTCCTCGATCGGTTTCTGTGTCGCCGACAAGCCGATGCGCACGGGTGGTTGCGGCGTCAGCGCCGCGAGACGCTCCAGCGACAGCGCGAGATGCGCACCACGTTTGTTTCCCGCCAGCGCGTGAATCTCGTCCACGATCACACTTCGCACGGTCGAGAGCAGGCGGCGCCCGGAATCCGACGTCAGCAGGATGTACAGCGATTCAGGTGTGGTGACCACGATGTGCGGCGGCTCGCGGCGCATGCGTTCGCGTTCGCTTTGCGGAGTGTCGCCGGTCCGCACCCAGGCGCGGATCTCGACATCCGGACAGCCGGATTCGAACAGTTCGTTGCGGATACCTTCCAGTGGCGCCTGCAGGTTTTTCTGTACGTCGTTGGACAATGCCTTCAGCGGTGAGATGTACAGCACCTGACACGCGTCAGGCAGGCCGCACGCAACGCCTTCGCGCACCAGATCGTCAATTGCCGCAAGAAATGCGGCGAGCGTCTTGCCGGAACCCGTCGGCGCCGCAATCAGCGCATGGCGCCGCTGTTTGACAAGCGGCCATGCCTCGTTCTGGGCAGCGGTGGGTTCGACGAAGGTCTTGCGGAACCAGGCAGCGGTAGCGGGATGAAAAAGATCGGGGCGCATGGCGTCAGTGTAGCGGAATCCGCTTGCAAAGCCCTGGCCTCTCCGTCCGCACCATATGTCACATGGGTGATGCCCGGGAAGTCGGCCTGTGTCACCAATCCCTATTTCGTGAAACTATCTCCCTAGTTGGCGAAAAAGCCCCTAGATGGTGAAATTCTGTTGCAAAAACCCTTCGTTGATGACAAATTCACTGACCCATGGTCAGTAATATCCCTTTCAGCAAGCACCTTTCCCCAATTCGATTATTTAATACTCAGCCACTTCAATGCGATCTGCAGCCAGCCAAGCAATCTCTGCTCTACGGATCGATTTCTCGAGGAATAATAAGTGCCCATTACGGACTCGCGTTTAGCACTTTGTACATATCTACGCCAAGGCCACTTATAGCCCCGTCCGGAGAGTACGCGACTTCCATTGTGGAGGAATACTGGAGCTTTTCGGATGCGATTGAGCCGTCTGAATTGTAATTCAGCATCCGATCAAACACGTACACAGCCCAAGGCCCAGTACTTCCACCTCCGGCGTATATATATATTTGATTAGGTGTTGCAGAAATATAGCGCGGAATGCCTTTTATGATTCCAGTCAATGACAATGACGAGATAAGCTTTCCGCTATCGTCATATTCATACAATTCTGGGATTTCAGTCACAATGTACTGCCTGTCTTTGGTAGACGCACAGCCAATCGGAGACGGAGATCCAGATAGCAATGGTATTACCGAGTTGGTGCTCAGATTTACCAACTCAGCAACATTATAGCCCGCTACGCACAGTGACGTATCATTTGCCGATAAACTGTTC
>DASSOA010000005.1:0-3085 GCA_035701115.1 Gammaproteobacteria bacterium | reverse complement strand
AAAGTGGATACCAGGTCCGCCGAATACGCCGCGCGTGCCAAGGAGTAACCTGCGGGCCGTTATTCGGTAAATATCCCGGCTCTCGGTCGCAGTCCTTAATCAGTTCGTTTGGAAATTTGTTATGACGGACTGGCGTCCTACCGCATCCTTTGATGTTCTCAGGCTGCGTGCTGAATTGTTGAAAAGGCTGCGGGCGTTTTTCGATGCCCGCGGCGTGCTTGAAGTTGAAACCCCTGCCTTGTCACATGCGGGTGCGACCGACCGGCATCTCGCCAGTTTCCGCATTGATGCCGCGCAAAGCAGTTTCTACCTGCACACGTCGCCCGAGTTTCCGATGAAGCGGCTTCTGGCGGCGGGCTCGGGCGACATCTGGCAGATCTGCAAGGTGTTCCGGGCTGGCGAAGCCGGGCGGTTCCATAATCCCGAGTTCACGCTGATCGAGTGGTACCGGATCGGATTCGATCATCGGCGGCTGATGAAGGAAGTGGCCGAACTGGTCTGCGAGCTTGTCCCCACCGTCGGCCGCGAGCCGGAATACCTGACGTATCGCGATGCGTTTCAGCGGTACGCGCAGATTGATCCGTTTCAGGCGGAGCCGGCACAGTGCCGCACCGCGTTGATGCAAACCGGCCGGGAACCGCCGCCGGAATCCGCGCTCGATGTTGATGGCTGGCTCGATCTGCTGGCCGGTGAGCGGGTGTATCCGGCGCTGGGACATGGGCACGTGACGTTCGTGTATGACTATCCAGTCAGTCAGGCGGCATTGGCGCGGGTGCGCGCCGGCGACCCGCCGGTGGCGGAACGCTTCGAGGCGTTTGTAAATGGCGTCGAGCTTGCGAACGGATTCCACGAACTGGCCGATCCGGGCGAGCAGCGCCGCCGGTTCGAACGCGATCTGCAGCAGCGCGGCGCCGACAATTTGCCGATGATGCCCATAGACGAACGACTGCTGCAGGCACTGGGGCACGGGTTACCGGATTGCGCCGGTGTCGCACTCGGGTTTGACCGCTTGATGATGCTGGCTGCCGGTGCTGGCTCCATTGCGGACGTGATCGCGTTCCCGTTCGAGCGTGCCTGAACAGGAACTGCCGCGTGCATCCCGGGCGCGTTGTTCAGGCGTTGACGATTCTGTCTGCTTCACCTTTTGGAAAAGGGGAGCGACGGAGTTCCGGATTTGAAAAATTCTCTCACCTTCAGCGGCGATTTCTATTTTTCTTTGTTATGCCGCCAACGTGGCAGGCGCCACAGCAGCCAGCCGTATACACCGATATTAAGGAGAACCACCAGGCTGCCGAGCGCGAGCTGGATCTGTGCGGTCAGGCCCGGCGGGTAGATCACCGGCAGCAGGTAGTGGGTGACGAAATCGCTGCGGTAACCCGCAACGCCCGCCATACCGCGCAGCCGGTCTTCCAGATCGGTGAGCGGACATACGATGTGCAGGAATTCAGTCAGCGCGCCCCAGATCACGGCCGGGATGTGCAACCACACCAGGCGCGGCCAGCGGAGCAGCAGCAGGCCGCCGGCGATCACGAACAGGATGAACGCAAGATGAATGACCACAATGGCATCGGCAAGCATCAGCCAGATCATCGCAGGCAATCCGGATGGCGGGCACGCAGAAAGTTTGCGGCGTAAAATAGGCCGCTGTCCACCCACTTACCGGTAATTCAAGCCATGTTCGAACTCAAAGCCGTTGCTGCCGCCGACAAACCCGGGCTCTACGCCGAGCTTGCCTCGCAGGCCGAAGGGTTGCTGCATGGCGAGCACGATCTGGTGGCCAATGCCGCGAATTTTTCCGCGTTCCTGTTTCACGCGCTGCCGGATGTGAACTGGGTGGGGTTCTATTTCCTCAAGGACGGTGAACTGCTGGTTGGACCGTTTCAGGGCAAGCCGGCGTGTGTGCGCATTGCGCTGGGCAAGGGCGTGTGCGGCACCGCTGCCGTGAAACGCGAGTCGCTGGTGGTGCCGGATGTAAATGCATTTCCAGGGCACATCTTCTGCGACGGGGATTCCCGCTCTGAAGTCGTCGTGCCGCTGCTGAAAAACGGCGAGCTGCTCGGCGTGCTCGATATAGACAGTCCGTCATTCGCGCGATTTGACGAAGCAGATCGCGCCGGTCTGGAAACGCTGTCGGCGATTTTTCTGGCGTCGTTGACCTGATTCGGCGGTCAGACGATCGTTCCGATCCGTTTCCCCATGCGCACGGATCTGTCGGAAGCGAGTTCCGGCGCCCAACGCACACGGTTGGCGGCGAACAGCAGGATCACCGTCGAACCCATGTTGAAGCGTCCGAGCTCGGCGCCTTTCTCCAGCGAGATTTTTCGTTCGCTGTAATTCCAGTTGCGTAACGTGCGTCCGCGCGGTGGCGTGACTTCGCCGGCCCAAACCGTTTCGATGCTTCCGACGTTGAGCGCACCGACCATGATCACTGCCATCGGCCCCGCGACCGACTCGAAGATTGCGGCCACCCGTTCATTGCGCGCAAACAGGCGCGGTACAGCGCGCGTGGTGGGCGGATTGACACTGAACAGCCGCCCGGGAACATGCATCATGCGCGTGAGCATGCCGTCCAGCGGCATGTGGATGCGGTGATAATCGCGCGGTGAAAGGTAAAGTGTCGTGAAGGCGCCGCCGTCAAAATGCGTTGCAAGTTCGGCGTCGCCGCCGAGCAGTTCCTGTGCAGTAAACGACTGGCCCTTGGCCTGAAAAATGCGGCCCGATTCGACCAGGTCCGCCTGGCTGACGGTACCGTCCACGGGACAGGCCACGGCGTCCGACGCTCCTGAGACGGGACGCGCATCCGCACGAAGTGCGCGCGTGAAGAAGGCATTGAAGTTTGGGTACGCGGCTGGATCTGGTTGTGCGGCTTCAGTCATGTCCACATTGAAACGGCGAATAAATCCGCGCACCATCCAGTTCTTGAAACCGGGCTGCTGGATGCGTGTCAGCCAGTGCACGGAGCGTGAGATCGCGTGCTGCGGCAGGAAGTATTGCGCTGCGGCCTTGACGCGGTCCGCCGTCGAGGCTCCGTTTGAATTTGTCATGGGAGCGGTCAGTTCTGTGGTGATTGGCTGCGAACCGGCAC
>DASSOA010000004.1:0-5377 GCA_035701115.1 Gammaproteobacteria bacterium | reverse complement strand
TTGCGCAATTGCAAAACGGCAACTGGACGTCGCTGGTCGGCAGTTTCACGCTTCCGGCCGGTCATTACCAGTATCTCGAGCTGCAGATCGCAGCGAGCGGCAGCGGTACCGATTCCTATCTCACGCTCAATGACGGCACCCAGCATGCGCTGGTGCTGGGTCCAACCGGCACGCAGGGACTCAGGGCCCGATATCTCACCGATGGATTTGATATCAAGGCCGACACGACGGAGATGTTCACGATTGACTTCGACATGCGCAAATCCGTACTTGATCCAACGCCGCCTTCCACGGCGTACGTGCTGGAGCCAAGCATGCGCATGGTCAAGGACGACACGGTTGGCAATATCATTGGCACGGTTTCGCCGGCGCTGATTGGTACCGGGTGTACGCCGGTGGTTTACACCTATGCCGGTTCCGTCAGCAATCCCACCGACCTCGACAGCAGCGCGCCGGCGAGTACGCAACCCGTCTCGGAATCGCCGGTGAAACTGAATACCAATACCGGGAGCTACGAATTCACCGCGGCTTACCTGCCCGCCGGTACCTACACGCTGGCCTTGACGTGCGAGGCCGCCGCCGACAATCCGGCGCAAGCCGATGCGATCTCGTTCGAGTTCACAGGCACCGTTCCTGCAACGCAGGGTGAGACCAACCGGGTCAGCCTGAACTGAGGGGTTTTCCGGGCGGGCACGGGTAAAGGGGTGCAGGCCGGCGCTTGGCGCCGTGGGCAAGTCCGGGTAAAGTGCCGGACCAGTGCCGGGCGGGCGCCGCCCGGTCCCACCTGTTCCACCAGCACGAGGATTTCCCGTGATGTTGCGTAATCTGACCTTCAGCCTGCTTGGCACGGCGGCGCTCCTGATCTGTGCGACTGCGCCTGCTGTTGCCGATTCCGGCCAAGACATGACACATCCGAAAATGATTTTCTTCCCCCGGACCAACCCATTCGCAAAACCGAGCCCGCTGCCGTTCCAGACTCCGGAATTCAACAAGATCAAGGACAGCGATTTCAAGCCGGCCATGGAAGCGGGCATGAAACAGCAGCTGGAAGAAGTGGAAAAGATCGCCAACAATCCGGCGCCTGCCACGTTTGAAAACACGCTGGTGGCACTGGAAAAGAGCGGGCAGTTGCTGACGCGTGTCAGCACCGTATTCAATCTGCTGACCGGTGCCAACACCGATCCGGAACTGCAGAAGATCCAGGAACAAGAAGCGCCGAAACTTGCCGCGCATCAGGATGCGATTTACCTGAACGCCAAATTGTTCAAACGCATTCAGGCGGTCTACGACCAGCGCGACAAACTCAAGCTGGATCCGGAATCGCGCCGTCTGCTCGACTATGACTACCAGGAATTCGTGCTGGCAGGCGCCAGACTGTCGGCCAAAGACAAGGCGAAACTCAAGAAACTGAACGAAGAAGAAGCTACCCTGACCGCGCAGTTCGTCAACAAGCTGCTGGCCGGAACCAAGGCCGGTGCGCTGGTGGTGAGCGACAAGGCGCAATTGGCGGGCCTGAGCGACGGCGAAATTGCCGCCGCGGCGCAGGCTGCCAAGGATCGCGGTCTGAAAGACAAGTGGGTGATCCCGCTGCAGAACACGACCCAGCAGCCGGCGCTGCAGGAACTGACCGATCGTGCAACGCGCGAGAAGCTGTTCAAGGCCTCGTGGTTGCGCACCGAACACGGCGATGCCAACGACACGCGTTCGACCATTGCCCGGATCGCGAAGATTCGTGCCGAAAAGGCCAAGTTGCTTGGTTATCCCGATTTCGCCGCCTGGAAACTCCAGGACCAGATGGCGAAGACGCCGGAACACGCGTTGAAATTCATGGACGAACTGGTGCCGGCTGCGACTGCCAAGGCGCGCGCGGAAGCGAAAGACATCCAGGCCATGATCGAGAAGGACGGCAAGCACTTCACGGTGCAGCCGTGGGACTGGGAGTATTACTCCGAGAAAGTCCGCAAGGCCAAATACGATCTCGACGAAGATCAGGTCAAGCCGTACTTTGAACTCAACAACGTGCTGGAAAACGGCGTGTTCTACGCCGCGCACGAACTGTACGGCCTGACCTTCA
Organism: Gammaproteobacteria bacterium; assembly: GCA_035701115.1. Taxonomy (GTDB): domain Bacteria; phylum Pseudomonadota; class Gammaproteobacteria; order Natronospirales; family REEB76; genus DASSKW01. Next base: position 3,303 of record DASSOA010000004.1, on the reverse strand, counting down.
AGGAACGGCACGACCTGCCGGTGTGGCAGCCCGACGTGCGCGTGTTCGAGGTATATGACAACGACGGCAAACCGCTGGCATTGTTCTACTGTGATTACTTCAAGCGCGACAACAAGTCCGGCGGCGCCTGGATGGATAACCTGGTGTATCAGTCCAAGCTGCTGGGACTGCAGCCGGTGGTCTATAACGTGGCCAACTTCACCAAGCCGGCGCCGGGCCAGCCCGCGCTCCTGAGCTTCGATGACGTCACCACGATGTTCCACGAATTCGGTCACGCGCTGCACGGCATGTTCGCGGACGAGGAGTATCCGAGTCTGTCGGGTACGGCCACGCCGCGCGACTTCGTGGAATTCCCGTCGCAGTTCAACGAGCACTGGGCGCTGTATCCCAAGGTGTTCGAGCATTACGCGAAGAACTACAAGACCGGCGCGCCGATGCCGAAGGAGCTGGTCGAGAAGATCAAGAAGGCGGCGACGTTCAACATGGGTTATGACATGACCGAGCTGCTTTCGGCGGCACTGCTCGACATGTCGTGGCACACGCTGCCTGCCAGCGCACCGTTGCAGAATGTGGACGCATTCGAAGCCGCTGCGCTCAAGAAGAACGGCACGGATCTGTCCTACGTGCCGCCGCGTTACCGCTCCAGCTATTTCCTGCACATCTGGGGCAACGGTTATGCGGCCGGTTATTACGCGTACCTCTGGACCGAGATGCTGGCCGATGACGGCTACGGCTGGTTCGAGGAACACGGCGGACTGACGCGCGCCAACGGCGACCGGTTCCGCGCCATGATTCTGTCGCGCGGCAACAGCGAGGATCTCGCCAAGGCGTATCGCGACTGGCGCGGCCGCGACCCGGAAATCAAGGACATGCTGAAGGATCGCGGACTGAGCGGGCAATAGCCCGTCCGTTCAAGTCCATATCGAGGGCCGGCGTTAAGCCGGCCCTTTTTTTGTGTGCAGGGTAGCGGCGTGCGGTTGCCGGTATACTGCGCCGCTATCCATTCAGGAATTCCGTCGCATGCCGGCTGACTGGCGAAGTATTCCACGCATCGGGCTCGCGTTCTTGCTGATCGCGGGTAACACGTCGCTGCATGTGTTGCCGCTGTTTACCCTCGCGATCGTCAAGGCGCTGGTGCCGGTCCCCGGTTTTCGCCGCTGGTGTTCGCGCGGCCTCGCCGCGATTGCGGAGAGCTGGATCGGCGTCAACAGCGCCTGCATCGTGCGGTTTACCCGAACCCGGTTTGAGATCGAGGCGGTGTCCGGGCTGCGTACCGGCGGCAGCTACCTGATGCTGTGCAACCATCAGAGCTGGGTTGACATTCCGGTTCTGCAGAAAGCGTTCAATCGCCGCATTCCATTCATGCGGTTTTTTCTCAAGCGTCAATTGTTCTGGGTGCCGGTGCTGGGACTGGCCTGGTGGGCGCTGGACTTTCCGTTCATGCAACGCCATTCCAGGGCGACCCTGGCCAGACATCCGGAACTGCGCCGACAGGACATGGAAACGACGCGTCGCGCCTGCCAGCGGTTTCGCGGCATTCCGGTCTCTGTCATGAGTTTCGTGGAAGGTACCCGCTTCCGGCCGGCCAAACACGTTGTTCAGGCCTCGCCCTACCGGCATCTGTTGCGTCCCCGGGTCGGCGGCGTCGCCTTCGTGCTGAACGCGATGGGCGACGTGCTGCAGGAAGTCCTGGATGTCACCATCGTGTATCCCGACGGGATTCCCAGCATGCTCGATCTGATGTGCAATCGCATCGGTGTAATCAAGGTATACATCCGCCGGCATCGCATACCCGCACAGCTGCTGGACGGCGATTATGAGCAGGACAGAGAATACCGGGTGCGCATCCAGGAATGGATAAACGAACTTTGGAAAGACAAGGATGAATTGATTACCGAGGCGCTAGCAAAAGGGCCGGCATGATGCCGGCCCTTTTTTATTGCCGTGAATGACCGTCAGTGCACCGGCGGCAGCCGTGGATGATAATCAGGGTACGGCGGCTGCTGGTACCTGGGCATCGGGTGCCGTGCAAGTTCCTGCATCAGAACGTCCACTGCTTTTTCCAGCTGTGGATCGTGTCCTTCGCGAATCAGTTTCGGATCCTGCCAGACTTCGATGTCCGGCGCGATGCCGTGATTTTCCACTTCCCATTTGCCGTGCAAGCCGTAGATGGCCCAGCGCGGCGCGGTGATGCGTCCGCCGTCCATCAGCTCGGGATAGCCGCCGATGCCGACCAGTCCGCCCCACGTCCGTTCACCGATCAACGGACCGATGCCCATGCGCTTGAAATACCACGGCAGCGCGTCGCCGCCGGAACCCGAGAACTGGTTGATCAGCATGGCCTTGGGGCCGAAGATGGCTTCAGTTGGTTCCGTGTACTGTTCGCCTTCGCGCGTCAGTACCCGGCTCATCGGTTTGCGCATCAGATTGTCGACGATGTAATCGGCCAGCTGGCCGCCATGGTTGTAACGTTCGTCGATGACTGCGCCCTGTTTGTCGGTTTGTGCAAAGTAATAGCGATTGAAATTGCGGAATCCTCCGCCGGCGGTATCCGGAAGATACACATAAGCGAGTTTGCCGTCGCTGAGTCTGTCCACCAGACGGCGGTTGTGTTCGATCCACGCCAGATTGCGCAAACCGAACTCTTCCGGAACCGGCACCACGGTGACGTCGCGCGCGTCCCTGCCGTCCGCATTCGGACCGACACGCAACACGGTCTGCTTGCCGGCGGTATCCAGGAAGAAACTGTAGAGGTTGTCGTTGGCTGTCAGGTTGCGGCCGTTGACGGCGAGCAGGTATTCGCCCGCTTTCACGTTCACACCCGGCTGCGTTAACGGGGCCTGCAGTTGCGGATTCCAGTTTTCGCCGCTGTAAACACTGGCGAACCGGTAACGGCCGTTGGCGATGCTGTAGTCGGCACCGACCAGCCCAACCGGAACTTTTTTCGATTCAGGTTCCATGCCGCCGCGCACGAACATGTGTCCGACCGACATGTAGGAAAGCATTTTGCGAAACAGGAAGTTCAGGTCGTCGCGGCTGGCAATGCCATCCACGTACGGCGCGAAACGGCGTTCCGCGGCGGCGATATCGAGACCGTGATAATGCGGGTCATAGAAGAAATCGCGTTCGATGCGCCACACTTCGCGATACATCTGCTGCCAGTCTTCGCGCGGCACCACCCAGACCTGCATGCCGGCGGTATTGAGCTGGCCGTCGCCGGGTTTGGGCGGCGCGTCGGTTTTGGCGATGTACCAGTTGTCCTTGATGCCGTACAGCGCTTTCTCGCCGTTGAAGGACAGCACA
>DASSOA010000003.1:0-3513 GCA_035701115.1 Gammaproteobacteria bacterium | reverse complement strand
GATTGACAACACGCCGGCAAGTACCCGGACGCTTGGGGAGGACGTCCGGTCCGGTGTCCAGGGATAGACACCGGTTTCGCGCACGGGGAGTGCGCTTCGGGGACCTTTACTTACGCCCAGATCAACCGGAATCTGCGGTCCACGCTCCAGTCACCGGCTCCCTGCGCCGCGACGAACAGGAAGCCGCCCGCCATGGCGAGATTCTTCATGAAGTTGATCATCTGCATCTGATCGCCGGGATGCAGGTGGACAAGAAACCCGCTGATGACACAGAACAGCGCCAGCGCGATGGCAATCGGACGGGTGAAGAGCCCCAGCAGCAAGGCAACGCCGCCGCCCAATTCCCAGAGAATGATGAGTGGCAGCAAACCACCCGCAACGCCGAGCGATTCGATGTACTGTTCGGTACCGGCATATCCCGTGATCTTGCCGATGCCCGACCAGATGAAAATGGCCGCCATCAGAATGCGGCCAAGCAATAGCGAACTGTTCTTCATGTCATGTTCTCCTTCTGTCGCCGGTTATTGAATGATTCCAGATCCGGTCAAGCGGCCGCCTTTTCCTGCCGCAGCGCCTTCATTGCACCCGACCACGCCACCAGCTGATCGAGCATTGTGTTCAGCGTATTGACGTGCATTGCAGCGGGCTTGAACACCGAAAAATTCTCGAAGTCCGTGAACAGCGACAGCATCACCTGTGCGCGCACCGTGGCCACCTGCACTTCGGCCATCACCAGGCGCATGCTTTCAACCGCGCGCGCGCCACCGGCGCTGCCGTAGCTCACGAACCCGGCCGCCTTGTTGTTCCACTCGGCATACAGAAAATCAATGGCGTTCTTGAGCGCGCCGGTGATGCCGTGGTTGTATTCGGGCGTCACGAACACGAAGCCGTCGAACGAGGCGATCTTCCCGGCCCAAGCCAGCGTATGCGGCTTGCTGTATTTCCCCAGCGACGGCGGCATGGGTTCGTCCAGCAGCGGCAGATTGAAATCCTGGATATCCACAATCTCGAACTGTGCGTCCTTGCGCTGCTTCGCATGCTCGAACACCCACTTGGCCACCGCAGTCGCATTGCGGCCGGGCCGCGTGCTGCCGACGATGATTCCGATTTTTGTGCTCATGACTGTGCTCCCCACGTGTGCAAGTTGGTTAATTCAGATTTCCGCGATGAACCCTGGCATATCACGCTGCCAGCTTTTCGCTGTGCAGGGCTTCGCGCACGCGATTACGCGCGGCGATGCGGCGCAGGTACGCCTCAAGATTCGACCAAGGGCTGATGTCGAGCTTGAGCGCGTCCTTCCAGCTCAGGATGGTGTAGGCATAGGCATCGGCGACCGTGTACTGGTCGCCCATGAGATAACTCTTGCCGACCAGATGCTTGTCCAGCAGCGTGAAACGCTGGAACAGCCGGTCACGGAAAATCTGCTTCACCGGGTCCGGAATGTTCGGATTCCAGAGCGGACTGAATCCCTTGTGCAGTTCGCTGCTGATGAAGGTGAGCCATTCGATCACGCGATAACGCGCCATGCTGCCGGCGGCCGGCAGCAACCCTGAATCCGGCTGCAAATCACCGAGATACTGGAGAATCGCGGCGATTTCGGTCAGCCGCTGGCCGTCGTCCAGCTCCAGCACCGGTACATAACCTTTGGGATTGATGGTGTAGAAATCGGTGCCGTTCGCAAGCTTGTGGGTCTTGAGATCAACCGGCACGGCCTCGAACGCCAGACCGAGTTCGCGTAATACGATATGCGGAGCCAGTGAACAGGCGCCCTGAGAGTAGTAAAGTTTCATGGCAGTGCCTCCTTTTTCGTGTCTGGTGATGTGTGAATGTCGAGTCGCGTCCGTCAGGCAGCCTCGGCCTGCAGACGCGGATAATCGATGTAACCATTGGCGCCGCCGACATAGAACGTGTTCCGGTCGGCCTGCGCCAGCGGTGCGCCGGTCGCGAACCGTTCCACAAGGTCCGGATTGGCGATGTACGGAATTCCGTAGGCGATCAGGTCAGCGTTGCCGTTCGCGATAGCCAGATTGCCCTTGTTGCGGTCGTAGCCGGTGTTTGCGATCAGCGTGCCCTGATAGACGCCGCGGAAATGTTCCACCACGTTCGGCACCATATTCGGAATGCCACTCACGTCGCTGGCGGCATCGCGCAGATGCAGATAGGCCAGATCGAAACTGGACAACGCGCCGATCACGAAATCGTAGAGTGCACGCGTGTCGGAATCGGCCGGTACGTTCCACACATTCGCGGGCGACAGGCGCACACCGACCCTGTTGCTGCCGATGGCGTCGCTGACTTCACCGACGATGTCGAACAGGAAGCGCGCGCGGTTTTCAATGCTGCCGCCATATTCGTCACTGCGGTGATTGGTGCTGTCGCGCAGGAACTGTTCGATCAGGTAACCGTTCGCAGCGTGAATCTCGACGCCGTCGAATCCGGCACGCATTGCATTCTTTGCCGCCTGGACGTAGTCCTGAACGATCGCTTTGACTTCATCGGTTTCAAGCGCGCGTGCCGTCACGGTATCCTTGAGTCCTTTCGGCGTATACACCTTGGTGCCCGGATTGAATTCCGACGGCGCGACCGGCAGGTCGCCGTCGTGGAAATCCGGATGCGACACGAAACCGACGTGCCACAGCTGAATGAAGATGTGCCCGCCCTTCGCGTGCACCGCCTCGGTAACCTTTTTCCAGCCATCCACCTGGGCATCGGAATGAATCCCTGGCGTATGGATGTAGCCCACTGCCTGCGGTGAAATCTGGCTGCCTTCGGTTATGAGGAGACCCGCCGACGCGCGCTGCGCGTAGTACGCCACGTGCAGATCGGTGGGCGTGAGCTCCGGGTTGTCGGCGCGGTTGCGCGTCATGGGCGCCATCGCCACCCGGTTTGGCAGCGCATACGGGCCTACTTCAACCGCTGTCAGCAGCGGCTGGCTGGTCATCTGTTCCTCATCTATTTTCATATGTTTTTGCATATTTAAATATTCCGATATAAAGCGTCTAAAAAATTCCCCTCTCGGGGATCGGCCATTCCGACGGGCAGCCGGTTTGCTAAAGCTCCTGGTTCAGAAAACGCCCCACTTCCTGGAGCGCCGCTTCATTGCGTTCGTAAAACGTCCACTGGCCTTCCCGGCGCGCCGTCACCAGCCCGGCCTGCTCCAGTATCGCGAGATATTGGGACGCCGTTGACTGGGACAAGCCCAGCTTGGCCTGGATTTCGCCGACGCAGACCCGCCGGCCGCGGACGCCGCCCGTCGGGCAGTCGCCAAAGTGCTTGTCCGGCTCCTTCATCCACTTGAGGATCTTGAGCCGGGACTCATTGGCAAGCGCCTTGAAGACTTCAACCTGTTCCATGGCGATTATTATATCGAGATTTTCCGATATGTCAATGTTTGGTTTCCCTTTTGATGCCACCTGCCCTTCCAGCGGGTCCGCAGGGGCGTTGTGGCGACGCCTAACAATTTTGGGAAATTTGTATTATGGTTAAAGAAAGTCCGACTCGGAGATTATTGGG
>DASSOA010000002.1:0-10771 GCA_035701115.1 Gammaproteobacteria bacterium | reverse complement strand
ACTGCGCGGGGCGGAGATCGCCGTACCGGGCGATCTTTCCTCAGCCGCATTTTTTCTCGTGGGTGCGACCATTCATCCGGACAGTCATCTGGTGCTGGAATGTGTGGGCGTCAATCCGACACGCAGTGGCGTGATAAGTTTGCTGCAGAAAATGGGGGCGGACATCCGCCTGCTGAACGAGCGAAAACTGGGCAACGAACCGGTGGCGGACATCGAAGTGAAAAGCGCGGCCCTGCACGGGATTCATGTCACCAGCGAACAGGTGCCACTCGCAATCGACGAAATTCCCGCACTCATGATCGCCGCGGCGCTGGCGCGGGGCGACACCGTGCTCGAGGGCGCGGCCGAATTGCGGGTCAAGGAAAGCGACCGGCTGCAGGCGATTGCCGACGGCTTGCGTGCGCTGGGAATCAAAGTCGAGTTGTGGACGGACGGCATGCGGGTAACGGGAGCAGGCAATTTCAAGGGCGGGGAGGTGGCGAGTCACGGCGATCATCGGATTGCCATGGCATTTGCCATGGCGGGTCTGCGGTCGCAGGCGCCGGTCCGTGTTCTGGACTGCCGCAATGTTGACACGTCCTTTCCGGGCTTCGTGGCGCTGGCGCGTGGCGCGGGACTTGACCTGACCGAGGTGCAGCGATGAAAACCGGCGATCTGCCTCCGGTCCTGGCCATTGACGGTCCCAGTGGCTCGGGCAAAGGCACCATCAGCCGGCTGGTTGCCGGGAAGCTGGGCTGGCACATGCTCGACAGCGGGGCGCTCTACCGGCTCCTTGCCCATGCTGCCGCCCTGAAGGGGATCGCTGTCAGCGAGGCCGAGCAGCTGGGTCAGCTGGCGCGGACACTCAAGGTCAGCTTCGAACAGACGCCGGCAGGCGAGGAGCGCATTGTGCTGGATGGGAGCGATGTCACCCGGGTGGTGCGTTCCGAGGAATGCGGGGCGCGGGCTTCGGAGCTGGCGGTGCTCCCGGCCGTGCGGGAGGGATTGCAGGCGCTGCAGCGGGGCTTCAGGCAGGCGCCCGGACTGGTGGCCGATGGTCGCGACATGGGCACGGCGATTTTCCCCGATGCGGCACTCAAGATTTTCCTTACCGCGACCGCTGCCGAGCGGGCCCAAAGACGCTATAACCAGTTGAAACAAAAAGGATTCGATGCTAACCTGCACGCCCTTTTACGGGACATTACTGCGCGTGACGAACGGGATCAGAACCGTTCGGTTTCGCCTCTGAGACCGGCTGCCGATGCCGTCCAGGTGGATACCACCGGGCGCTCCATCCAGGAGGTGGTCGAGGAAGTGATGTCGCTGGCCCGGCAACGCTTCCGCGAGACGCACTGACGGGATAACAGGTAAGGCCGGCAGGATGCCGCGCCTTGTTTTTTTGACAACCCGGAACCGCCCTGGACGGGCCCCGGCATACCCAGTTCCCGCGGCAGCGGGTTTTCAGGACCAACCTCAACATGACCGAATCTTTCGCTGAACTTTTTGAAGAGAGCATCAAGCAACAGCAGATGCAGAGCGGCGCCATCCTCAAGGCCCGCGTAATGGAAATTCGCTCCGACGTTGTCATCGTCAACGCCGGACTCAAATCCGAAGGTGTGATTCCCGCCGAGCAGTTCAAGAACGAGAGCGGCGAACTCGAAGTCGCCGTCGGCGATGACGTGGAAGTCGCACTGGACGCCGTCGAAGACGGCTTCGGTGAAACGCGGTTGTCGCGCGAGAAGGCCAAGCGCGCCCGCAGCTGGACACTGCTCGAAGAAGCCTTCAACAAGGCCGAGATCGTCAAGGGCTTCATCACCGGCAAGGTCAAAGGCGGCTTTACCGTCGAAATCACCGGTGTACGCGCGTTCCTGCCGGGATCGCTGGTGGACGTGCGTCCGGTGCGCGATCCGTCATACCTCGAAGGCAAGGAACTCGAATTCAAGGTCATCAAGCTCGACCAGAAACGCAACAATGTCGTGGTGTCGCGCCGCGCGGTGGTCGAAGCCGAATACAGCGCCGAACGCGATGTGCTGATCGACAATCTGCAGGAAGGCGCAGTGGTGAAGGGTATCGTAAAGAACCTCACCGAATACGGCGCGTTCGTGGATCTGGGCGGAATTGACGGCCTGCTGCACATCACCGACATGGCGTGGAAGCGCGTCAAGCATCCGTCGGAAGTGGTGAACGTCGGTGACGAGATTGAAGTCAAGGTGCTGAAGTTCGATCGCGAGCGCAACCGCGTGTCGCTGGGACTGAAACAGCTCGGTGACGATCCGTGGGTGGACATCACGCGCCGTTATCCGGCCAGCACCCGTCTGTTCGGCAAGGTCACCAACCTCGCCGACTACGGTTGCTTCGTCGAAGTCGAACCGGGTGTCGAAGGCCTGGTACACGTTTCGGAAATGGACTGGACCAACAAGAACGTCAATCCGTCCAAGGTGGTGCAGGTCGGCGACGAAGTCGAAGTCATGGTGCTCGAGATCGACGAAGAGCGCCGTCGCATCTCGCTCGGCATGAAACAGTGCACGCCGAATCCGTGGGACGACTTTGCCGCGACGCACAACAAGGGCGATCGCATTTCCGGCAAGATCAAGTCAATCACCGATTTCGGCATCTTCGTGGGGCTGGAAGGCGGCATTGACGGTCTGGTGCATCTGTCCGACATCTCCTGGGACATCCCGGGCGAAGAAGCGGTGCGCAATTACAAGAAGGGTGACGAAGTCGAAGCGGTGGTGCTGGCGGTTGACGCACAGCGCGAGCGCATCTCGCTCGGCATCAAGCAGATGGAGAAAGATCCGTTTGCGAATTTCCTCGCCGAGCACCCGAAGGGCAGCATGGTGAATGGCAAGGTTGTAAGCGTTGACGCCAAGGGTGCCAACATTGACCTGGGTAACGGCATTGAAGGCTATCTGCGCGCTTCCGAACTTTCGCGCGACCGCGTCGAAGACGCACGCACGGTGTTGAAGGAAGGCGACGAAGTGGAGGCCCGCTTCATCGGCATGGACCGCAAGACCCGCAGCATCAACCTGTCGGTCAAGGCCAAGGAAATGCAGGAAGAAGCCCAGGCGGTGGAAGATTACAGCCGCAATACCTCGGCTGGCACCACCACGCTCGGCGATCTGCTCAAGGAGCACATCGGCGGCAACAAGGACGCATGAGGTACGGCGCCCGCGACCGACCGGTCGCGGGCGCTTTTTTGTTGCGCATTATTCGGGGTCCCGGCCGACATTAATCCGAAACAGCGGGCCGGGTGAACGGTTACAATGCAGGCGGTATTCGCAGGATGACCAAGTCAGAACTGATCGAGATCATCGCCAGAAAACAAAGTCATCTTGCCGGCAAGGATATCGAGCTTGCGGTGAAGACTGTGCTCGAGCAGATGAGCAATGCATTGTCATCGGGGCGGCGCATCGAGATCCGCGGCTTCGGAAGTTTTTCCCTGCATTTCAGGCCGCCACGCATGGGCCGCAATCCGAAAACCGGCGAATCGGTCGCCCTGCCGGGCAAATATGTACCGCATTTCAAGCCCGGCAAGGACCTGCGCGACCGTGTGAACGAAAGCCTGGAAGCGGAATAGTCATGGCCGGGGGTGCCGGCCCGTTTCATTTTCAATGCTCAACTGAATGAAACCCGTCATGCTGCGCTGGATCGCCATCATCTTCTTTCTGTGTGTATTTGCGGTGGCGCTGCTGTTTGCCTACGCGAACGGTGGCACCGTGCAGATCAGTTATCTGGCGGGCAGTATTCACGTGCATCTTTCCTCGGCACTGCTGGGTGCCGCGGTCATCGGCTGGTTGCTGGGTTTGCTGAGCAGCCTGGCGGTCATTTTCCGACTCAAGCGCGAAGCCTGGAAGCTGAAGCGGTCCATCCGCGACGCGGAGGCGGAAATCCGCAATTTGCGCAACCTTCCGCTCAAGAATGACCATTGATTCTTCAGCGATTCTCATTCTGCTGCTCATGGCTGCTGCCGCCCTCGGCTGGCTGTTTGCGCGCTGGGAACGGAGCGGCAGCCGCGACTCCCGATTCCGCCTGGTCAGTGCGGAATATTTCAAGGGACTGAATTATCTCCTGAACGAGCAACCCGACAAGGCCATTGAAGTATTCGTAAAAATGGCCGAAGTCGACTCCGATACGGTCGAAACGCATTTTGCACTGGCGAGCCTGTTCCGGCGCCGCGGCGAAGTGGATCGTGCCATCCGAATTCACCAGAATCTCATTGCGCGGCCGAGCCTCTCGCGCATGCATCGTGCCCAGGCATTGTTCGAACTGGCGCAGGATTATCTGCGCGCCGGTCTGCTGGATCGTGCCGAAAACATTCTGCTCGAGATGCTGGACACGCCGGCCTATACGGAGGTATCGCTGCGCAGCCTGATTTCGCTGTACGAGCAGCAGAAGGACTGGGAGCAGGCCATCAGCATGCGCCGGCGCCTCCAGGCGGCGACGGGATTGTCGGAAGAACCGATCATTGCGCAATATTTTTGTGAACTGGCGCAGGCCGCGCTTGCCAGTGACGATACGTCGCTCGCCAACCGGTTTCTCAAGCGTGCCCTGGCCCATGACCCGGAATCGGTCCGCGCCAATCTGATGCTGGCACGCATGGCGGAAAAGGCGGAAGACTGGCCGCGCAGTCAGCGTCAGTATCAGAAACTGCTGCAACGCGATTCGCGGTACGCGACGGAAATTCTGCCGACACTTGCGCGGATCTGCGCTCAACCCGGCAGCCGTCAATCGCTGGGCGAAATCCTCGAGGAACTGCGCCGTCGCGAGCCCAGGGCGTCCGCCTACATCGCGCTGGCGGCAATCCTGGAACCGGAATTCGATCATCCGGTGGTACGCGAATGTGTCGCGGAGTATTTGCGCAATGAAACCAGCCTGCGCGGGCTGTACGATATGTATGCGGCGCTCGCGAAGACCGGGGGCAAGGGCGCGGGTGACCTGGCGCCGCTGGAGGCCGTGGTGCGCAAATTGTTGCAGAACGGTCCGCGTTATCGCTGTGATGAATGTGGGTTTCGCGGCCGCACGCTTTACTGGCAATGTCCGAGCTGCAAGACCTGGAACAGTACCGTGCCGTTCTACGAAATCAGTTTTGCAGCAGCCACGCCGCAACATGCTGCCTGACAAGGACAGCGTGCGAGTCAATCCATCAATTACAAAGGTGAGACGATGACCGATCCAAGAGTGCGTAAAGCGGTGTTTCCGGTTGCCGGTCTCGGGACACGGTTTTTGCCGGCGACCAAGGCCAGTCCCAAGGAAATGCTGCCGGTGGTGGACAAGCCGTTGATTCAATATGCCGTGGAAGAGGCAGTGGAAGCAGGCGTGGACACCCTGGTTTTCATTACCAGCCGGACCAAGCGCAGCATCGAGGATCATTTTGACCGTGCGTACGAACTGGAGACGGAACTGGCCTTGCGTCAAAAACAGAAAGAGCTGGCGCTGGTCCAGAGTATTGTTCCCGAGCACGTGAACTGCATCTACATCCGGCAGGCCGAAGCGCGTGGCCTCGGGCATGCCGTGCTGTGTGCGGAAGCGGTAGTTGGCAATGAACCGTTCTATGTCATCCTTGCCGACGATCTGATTCACGGCAATCCGCATTCGTCATTGCACCAGATGCATGCTGTTTATGAACAGAAAGGTTGCAGCGTCATCGGGGTGGAGCGAGTCAAGCGGGAGGAAACGGGCCGTTACGGCATTATTACGCCAGAACCCGCCGGAGACCGCCTGTATCAGATCAAGCACATTGTCGAAAAGCCCAAGCCCAAGGATGCGCCATCCACGCTGGGCGTGGTGGGACGTTACCTGCTGACACCGCGCATTTTCCCGTTACTGCAGAAAACCGGCGTGGGCGCCGGCGGCGAGATCCAGCTCACGGATGCGATTCAGAATCTGCTCGGTGAAGAAAAGGTTTATGCGTGCGAATATGAAGGTGTGAGATACGACTGCGGCAGCAAGTTCGGGTACCTTCAAGCGACGGTCGAATTCGGACTCAAGCATCCCGAGCTTGGTGAGGCATTCCGGAACTATCTGCAGAAGATTGGCTCGGAACTGCAGCGCGGTTGAGCCGGCTCATGCTTGCACAACGCACCCTGGCGTGGTCGCTGCTGATTGTTGCAGGGTTGTTTGAAACCGCCTGGGCAATCGGACTCAAATACAGCGCCGGATTCACCCGCCCGCTGCCGACGATTTTCACGACCATCGCACTTGTCATCAGCATGGGCTTGCTGGGCTGGGCGGCGCGCACGCTGCCGATCGGTACTGCGTATGCTGTCTGGACCGGGATCGGTGCGGTTGGCGCCGTGGTGCTCGGGATCGTCCTGTTTGGCGAATCGGCACAGCCGTTGCGGCTGCTCTGCGTTGCTTTTATCGTCGCGGGAATACTCGGACTTAAATTTCTCGCCACCGATTAGCCGGGCTCACGCCGCAGGCGTTTTCGGATTCGGTATCGGCGCGATCAGAATGACGACAGCGCTGCGCGACAGGTGTCAGGTTTTTTTTACCGCCCATGAACGAAAAAAGCCCGCCAGAGGCGGGCTTTGGCTTTCTGGCTCCCCGGGCCGGACTCGAACCAGCGACCAACGGATTAACAGTCCGTCGCTCTACCAACTGAGCTACCGGGGAACGGCTCGGAAGGGCGCCTAGTCTAATGAAGGCCCCGCGGAGGGTCAACCGAAAAAACGGGTTCAGGCGGCCGCTTTCTCCAGAAATGCACCAATTCGCTGCATGGCGGACTTGAGGTTTTCCATGCTGGTGGCGAAGGACAGCCGCACATGGCCGGGCGCGCCGAACGAGGACCCAGCAACGACCGCGACGCCGGATTCGTTGAGCAGGCGCTCGCAGAGCTGGATATCGTCCTTGAGGCCGAGACGCTTGATGACACCGGAGAAGTCGGGGAACGAATAGAATGTGCCGTCTGCCGGCAGCACCCGGACATCAGGCATGCGGCGCAGCGAATCGTAGACAAACTGGTGACGTTCCTGGAATGCCCGGCACATGATCCGCACGCACTCCTGATCGCCATTGAGCGCGGCTTCGGCCGCGGCCTGCGAGATCGAAGTCGGATTCGAGGTGCTCTGCGACTGCACATTCTTCATTGCCGCGATCAGCGCTTTGGGTCCGCCGGCATAACCGATGCGCCAGCCAGTCATGGCGTACGCCTTGGACACGCCATTCAACACGATGCTGCGCGCGTAAAGATCCGGTGCCACCATCACGATGTTGCAGAAGGCGCCGCCTTGCCACTGAAAATGTTCGTACATGTCGTCCGTGGCGATCAGCACATCCGGATGCCGGCGCAGCAACTCGGCAAACGCGAGCAGTTCGTCGCGGTTGTACGCCATGCCGGTGGGATTGGACGGGCTGTTCAAGACCAGCAGGCGCGTGCGCGGCGTGATGGCGGCTTCCAGCTGTTCGGGTGTCAATTTGTACTGCTGTTCCGGTCCGGCATAGACGATGACCGGCGTGGCGCCGGTGATCTGCACGATTTCCGGGTAGGAGACCCAGTACGGGGCCGGCACAATGACTTCGTCGCCCGGATTGAGCAGCGCCTGGCAGAGGTTGAAAAAGCTCTGTTTGCCGCCACATGACACCAGTATCTGGTTCGGTTCGTAGTCGAGCTGATTGTCGCGCTTGAACTTCGCGATCACGGCTTTCTTGAGCGAGGGCGTGCCGTCCACGGCGGTGTACTTGGTCTGGCCCGCATGGATGGCGCGAATGGCGGCATCCTTGATGTGCTCCGGCGTGTCGAAATCCGGCTCGCCCGCACCCAGACCGATGATATCCCGGCCTTGCGCCTTCAATTCAGCGGCACGGGCGGTGACGGCAAGGGTAGGCGAGGGATGCAGGCGCTGGACGCGCTCGGACAGCACGATGGTCACAGACAACTCCGTTCCGGGGATCAGGGCGCTATCATGATAAGGAAAGCATCCGGGAATTACCAATGAGCGATTTATTCAAGCTGGAAGCGGATTATCAGCCGGCAGGAGACCAGCCCGAGGCCATTGCCGGCCTGACGGCGGGTCTGCGCGACGGTTTGGCGCGCCAGACCCTGCTGGGCGTGACCGGTTCGGGCAAAACCTTCACGATCGCCAATGTGGTGCAGCAGTTGCAGCGCCCAACGCTGGTGCTGGCGCCGAACAAGACGCTCGCCGCGCAGTTGTACGGCGAATTCAAGGCCTTCTTTCCGCACAACGCGGTGGAATACTTCGTTTCCTACTACGACTACTACCAGCCGGAAGCCTACGTGCCGTCCAGCGACACTTATATAGAGAAGGATGCCTCGATCAACGACCACATCGAGCAGATGCGGCTGTCGGCGACCAAGGCCATCATGGAGCGGCCGGATACCCTGATCGTGGCGACGGTTTCGGCGATCTACGGCCTGGGCGATCCCGAGGCCTACCACAGCATGGTGCTGCACCTGTCGCGCGGCGACCGCGTGGATCAGCGCCAGATCCTGCGGCGGCTGGCCGAGATGCAATACACGCGCAACGAACTCGATCTGTCGCCCGGCACCTACCGGGTGCGCGGCGAAGTGATTGACGTGTTTCCGGCCGAATCCGATCGCGAAGCCGTGCGCATTGAACTGTTCGACGACGAAATCGAATCGCTGAACCTCTTCGATCCGCTGACAGGTGCCGTAACCCGGAGCGTGCCGCGCTTTACCGTCTATCCCGGCAGCCATTACGTGACGCCGCGCGGCACCTTGCTGGAAGCGATCGAGAAGATCAAGGTTGAACTGCGGGAACGGCTCGACGTATTGCGAAACGCGAACAAACTGGTCGAAGCCCAGCGCCTGGAACAACGCACGCTGTTCGATATCGAGATGATTGCGGAGCTCGGCTACTGCAACGGGATCGAGAACTATTCCCGCCATCTGTCAGGGCGCAAAGCGGGCGAGCCGCCGCCAACGCTGTTCGATTACCTGCCACCCAACGCGATGCTGGTGGTGGATGAAAGTCACGTCACCATTCCGCAACTCGGCGGCATGTACAAAGGCGACCGCTCACGCAAGGAAACCCTGGTCGAGTATGGTTTCCGGCTGCCGTCGGCGCTCGACAACCGTCCGTTGCGATTCGAGGAATGGGAAGACCGCGCGCCACAGACGATTTTCGTTTCCGCGACGCCCGGACCGTACGAAAAACGCCTGTCCGATAACACCGTCGAGCAGGTGGTACGTCCGACGGGGTTGGTTGATCCGGAAGTCGAAATCCGCCCGGCGCGCACTCAGGTGGACGACCTGTTGTCCGAAGTGCGCATCCGTGCCGAGCGCGACGAACGGGTCCTGGTCACCACGCTCACCAAGCGCATGGCGGAAGACCTGACCGAATATTTTGCCGAACACGATGTGCGTGTGCGCTATCTGCATTCCGATATTGACACGGTGGAACGGACCGAGATCATCCGCGACCTGCGTCTGGGCGAATTCGATGTGCTGGTCGGCATCAACTTGTTACGCGAAGGTCTCGATTTGCCGGAGGTGTCACTGGTTGCGATTCTCGACGCCGACAAGGAAGGCTTCCTGCGTTCGGAGGGCTCGCTGATCCAGACCATCGGCCGTGCCGCGCGTAACCTCAGCGGCAGGGCAATCCTGTATGCCGAACGCGTCACCGGTTCCATGCAGCGCGCGCTGGATGAAACCGAACGCCGCCGGAGCAAGCAGATTGAGTTCAACAAGAAGCACGGGATCACCCCGCAAGGCATCCGCAAAGCAGTTGCCGATGTCATGGAAGGTGCACGTGCCGCAGCGCCCGGCACCAAGCGGGTGACACCGCTCAAGGCGGCTGAAGAACGCGCCCGCTATGAAATCATGTCGCCGGACAAACGGCTCAAGCTCATCAAACAGCTCGAACAGGAAATGCACAAGCACGCCCGCAATCTCGAATTCGAGCAGGCGGCGAAACTCCGCGATCAGATTCGCCGTATCCAGGAAGTGGATATGGGGTTGCCGGAGCTCAAGACCGGCTGAAACGCGCGCCGGAATCTTGCCGCCAGCGCCGACTTCCGGTATCTTTCGCGGTCCGCAGGCGCGTAGCTCAGCTGGTTAGAGCACCACCTTGACATGGTGGGGGTCGTTGGTTCGAGTCCAATCGCGCCTACCAACTTTATTAAACCCGAAACATGCGGCCCCTGGTATCGGCCGCCACTGTGAGGCGATCGCTATGTCCAATATCACGATTACCCTGCCTGACGGTTCCCAGAAGCAGTTCGATCACCCGGTCACCGTGGCCGAGGTCGCGGCCAGTATCGGCCCCGGTCTGGCCAAGGCCGCGCTCGCTGGCAAGGTTGACGGCAAAGAGGTGGATACCAGCTTCCGGATCGAGCACGACGCCCGTCTCAGCATCATTACCGACCGCGACCCGGACGGGCTGGAAGTCATCCGCCATTCCACCGCGCATCTGCTGGCCCAGGCGGTCAAGCAGCTGTTCCCCGATGCCCAGGTCACGATTGGCCCGGTGATCGAAGACGGCTTCTATTACGACTTCGCTTACAAGCGTCCATTTACGACCGAGGACCTGGCGGCGATCGAGAAGCGCATGGAAGAGCTGGCGGCGAAGGACGAAACGGTCACCCGCAGCGTGATGCCGCGCGATGCAGCCGTGAAGTTCTTCCGCGAGATGGGCGAAGCCTACAAGGCCGAGATCATCGCCAGCATTCCGCAGGACCAGGAAATCTCGCTGTACCGGCAGGGTGATTTCATTGATCTGTGCCGTGGCCCGCACGTGCCGTCCACCGGCAAGCTGAAGGCATTCCATCTGACCAAAGTGGCCGGCGCCTACTGGCGCGGCGATTCGCGCAA
>DASSOA010000001.1:0-5874 GCA_035701115.1 Gammaproteobacteria bacterium | reverse complement strand
ACTGGTGGCTGTCATTGCGGAAACATCGGTGTCGAGTTGCAGCTTCGCACCGATCCAGCCACCCTCCATCCGCGCGCCTGTGACTGCGCCTTCTGCAGTAAGCACTCGGCCGCCTACCTGTCCGATCCGGCTGGCAGACTAATATTCAGGTTGGGTGATCCAGACAAAGTAAGCCGTTACCGTCAGGGCAGCCAGACTGCGGTGGTTCTGGTGTGCCGCGTCTGCGGCGTGCTGGCGGGCGTGTATTACGAATCCGATGGACGATTGTATGCCGCGGTCAACAGTAAAATGCTCGCCGAGCTGGATGCATTCGGTGCCGAAACAGCGGTATCACCAAAGTCGCTGACGGCACTTGAAAAATCCCGACGCTGGCAGACTGTCTGGTTTGCCGATTGCGAACTCATTGAAGGCGGCAGTTCAGCATGACCACCGATCGCGAACAATCAACCGGAAGCACCGGCCGTCAGGAACACTGGAACCAGGTTTACCGGACCAAGGCGACGGACAACGTCAGCTGGTATCAGACCCGGCCGGAAACGTCCCTGTCGCTGATCGCTGCATGTGGCCTGCCAGCCGACGCGGCAGTGATTGACGTGGGCGGCGGTGCTTCGGTGCTCGCGGACTGTTTGCTCGACGCCGGGTTCACCAGCCTTGCCGTGCTGGACATATCCGGCGTGGCGCTGGCGCACGCCCGAACCCGGCTCGGTGATCGCGCGCGCGGCATCGAGTGGCTCGAATCGGATGTCACGGCGTTCAAGCCGGCGCGGCACTATGCGCTGTGGCACGACCGTGCCGTGTTTCATTTTCTCACCACTGCCGACGACCGGCGGCGATATCTGGACACCTTGTGCCAGTGCCTCGAACCGGAGGGGCACGTGATTATTGCCACCTTCGCCACCGATGGCCCCGAAAAATGCAGCGGGCTTGACGTACGGCGCTATGACGAAGCGATGATGCAGCGCGAATTTGGTACCGGCTTCCGGCTAATTGAAACGCGTCGCGAGACGCACCTGACGCCGTGGCAATCGGAACAGCGGTTCATCTATTTCCGGTTTCAGCGTCAGTTCTGAACGGCCCGAAACCTGTTGACGAACTGCGCCGCGATCCGATGCGCAGCGCGAGTCCGGTTACCTTCGCAATTCACCCGCATCCTGTGCGGCGAGTTTTCCGATTGCCGACCAGTCCAGCGTGTCGCCGCCCTGCGCCAGCAGCGTCAGAAACCGATCGCGCAACAGGCTGGCGAGCGGCAATGGCACCCGCAATACTTCAGCGGCAGCCAGCGTGAGCCGGATATCCTTCTGTCCGAGCGGCGCTGCAAACCCCGCGGGCTCGAATTTGCCGTCCGCGATCAGACCGCCGTAAGTCTTGTATACCGGCGCCGAAAACAGGGTGCTGGTCAGTATCTCGAGATACTGGTGCGGGTCAACGCCGCCCTTGCCGACCAGTGCCATTGCTTCGCCGAGAGATTCAATCACCGCCGCGATCAGAAAGTTGCCGCTCAGTTTGACCAGGTTGGCGCGCTTTGGTGTGTCGGATATCACGAACGTCCGCTGACCGATGGCATTGAAGAGCGGCATCACCGTTTCCACTGCTGCCGGTTGGCCCGCCGCGACAATAAACAGTTTCGCCGCCGCGGCGGCTTCCGGACGTCCGAACACCGGTGCCGACACAAACTGCTGGCCTGCCTCGGCATGTGCCGTGGTCAGCCGCTCAGCCAGATCAACGCCGATGGTGCTGGAGGAGATATGTGTAGCGCCGCGCGGCAGACTGGCAATGATGCCGCCCGCGCCGAGGGTCACGCTTTCCACGGCTTCGTCGTTCGCAAGCATGGTGAAGACTGCGTCACATGCGCATGCATCGGCGACGCTACCCGCCTGTTTGGCGCCCTGCTTTATCAGATCTGTCGCTTTCCCGGGAGTCCGGTTGTAAACCGTGACGGCATGTCCCGCCTTCAGCAGGTTTGCCGCCATGCCGACGCCCATGCGCCCGAGCCCAATGAAGCCTGCTTTCATTCCTGTTTGCTCCTTGATCCCGCAATTTTAAAAAATCAACGCACGGTCCCGAATATCCTGTCCCACCATGCAGTGGTTACACCGAAATGACACGGGTATTCGGCGTGATGGTGCTTCGCATGCCGCTGCTTTGCGCGGTGCAAATACGAATTTGGCCGGGTGCGCCAATGATGCACGGCATGATGCACCGTCGCATACCACAGATAGCCGGCGGCCAGTCCCGAAGTAAGTCCGCTTGCGAGATTGAATCCATCTTTCCACCAAAGCGGCAGCAGCATCCCGCCACAAATCAGACTGGCCGTTACCCAGGTCGGCGTGCCGATTTTCGCGGTTGGACTGACATGGTGCAACTCATGCAATTGCCGGATAGGCATTGCATGATGAAAAATGACACGATGCAGCCAGTACTCAAGCAGCGTCCAGATTGCGACACCTGCCACAAACAACAACAGCCAGACGAACCAGCCGGCCGGCGTGTCGCGCCCCATTGCGGCACCCGCGAGCAGCAACAGCAGGAGCGGATAGAACACGAAGTCGGCATAGTAACCGGCGTTGCTCAATCGTACGAAGGTATTCATGACACCAGCGTCGGAAAGTTGGATTAAGGTATGGAACGGATTGGCAATTGACGCGGAAAAATATAGGCCCATCCGCCGAATGCATGCAAGGGGTCCGTGCGAAGGCCTCCAGCTATATCACGCGCATGACATTAATATTCTGTCATGTTTGCGCATGCCGGCGTTCCGTGCAGCCGTCAACCGGCAACCTGACGGACATGCGATCCTGGAGGACTCCTTATAATGAGATGCCGTAAGCGCGGCTTTCTACGAGACCACGAGTACCGGCGGTGGACAACCGGAACCCTGAGATTGTGTCCTGACGACACTGACGACACATGGACATACTTCCAGACATACTTGCCGAAGCACTGATCACCGTGTTTTGCGGCAGTGCTGCAGGTGCGGCCTCCGCCCGTCGCGGCGCGTATTACGCGGGCCCCGGCAACGCGTTCTGGCCGACATTGCACGCGACGGGCTTCACGCCACGTGTTCTGCAACCGGAAGAATTTCAGTCCGTCATCCTGTACGGAATCGGATTGACTGATCTGGCTAAATCCGTCGCCGGGTCGGATGCAGTGCTGCGCTCCGGCCATTTCAACCGTGACGGTTTGCGTGCAAAAATCCTGCGCTATCGTCCCGCGATACTCGCGTTCACGAGCAAACGCGCGGCCGGCGAATTTCTCGGACAACCTGTAGATTACGGGCTCCAAGCGCGGACCCTCGGCGGCACATTGATGTTTGTACTGCCGTCGCCCTCGGGCGCGGCACGCCGTTACTGGGATCAGACACCCTGGCGGCAATTGGCCAAATTGCATACGGAACGGCTGCGGCAGCAGCCCGTGCGGCAGCGTCATGCAGCGTCCGATTCCGGCGAGTAAACCGGAAACCGGCAGTGCACCATAACGGTTCTGTCACTTGCACGCTCCGGAGCCGCCATGTCCTTTGTTCTGACCGGACTCGAATACGGGCAATTTGAACCCCTGTTTTCTCTATCGGACAGCCAGCTCGCGGAGCTTGGCGCCAGGCGGGTAATCGCCACGCACCGCCCGGGTTTTCCATGCCGGGTAAGTCTTGAGGACGCAGCAATCGGTGAGGAATTACTGTTGTTGCCGTACGTTCATCACGATGTCGCTTCGCCGTACCGCGCATCGGGACCGATATTCATACGCCGCGGCGTATCTCGCCCCGCACTCGCACCCGGTCAGCTGCCGGAATACGTGACACGCCGCGTCATCTCCGTTCGAGCCTATGACAGTGCACACATGATGGTGGATGCGGCCGTTTGCGAAGGCGCGGCGGTGGGGAAGGAAATTGAACGGCAGTTTGCCGGCGAGCGGGTTGCCTATATCCATCTGCACAATGCGCCGCAGGGATGCTTCTCGTGCCAGGTGAACAGGGCATAGTCCACGCAGTCGGCAGGCGACAGTTGCGCAGCGCGCCCGCTGATCTGGATCAATGCGAACGCCGCGCGATGCGCTAAGCTGCCGGCGATGACGCAACTGGCGGCACCGTGCATGACCAGAATTCTGATTGCCTATTCGACCGTTGACGGGCATACGCGCGCCATCAGCGAGGTGCTTGCAAATCACCTGAATGCGGCCGGCCACCAGGCGACTGTGATCGGCGTTCCTGATCTGGATGCGGCCGCGCTGGACTCATTCGACAAAGTCGTGGTGGGCGCGAGCATCCGGTACGGAAAATACCGTCCGGACCTGGAGGCGTTCGTTGTCAATTGCGCGGCGCAACTTAACCGCAGGCCGAGTGCATTCTTCACCGTCAATCTGGTGGCACGTAAACCTGGACGGGACACACCGGAAACCAACCCGTATGTCGGCAAAATTCTGCGCAAGACCGCCTGGCAGCCCAAAGCGATTGCCGTGTTTGCCGGGAAACTGGATTATCCGCGCTACCGCCTGCCCGATCGCCTGATAATCCAGTTCATCATGTGGTTGACCGGCGGACCGACCAATTCCACCACGGTACAGGATTTTACCGAGTGGGCAAGCGTGCAGGAATTTGCCCGTCGAATTGCCCGGCTGTGAAATCGTCGGCACCGGATGCTGCGGCGCACGCGGCTCGTAATCCGGGATTCACTCAAACTTCGGCGAGGTTGCCCTTCTTCTCCAGCCAATCCTTGCGATCGGCGGCGCGTTTCTTGCCGAGCAGCATGTCCATGAGCTTGTCGGTATTGTCCTTCGCATCAATGGTGAGCTGAACCAGACGCCTCGTATCCGGCGCGATGGTGGTCTCGCGCAACTGTGGCGGACTCATCTCGCCCAGTCCCTTGAAGCGCGTGACAGTCACCTTGCCTTTCTGTTTTTCGGCAGCGATCCGGTCGAGAATGCCTTTGCGTTCAGCTTCGTCGAGCGCGTAATACACGTTCTTGCCTATATCAATCCGGAACAGCGGCGGCATGCATACGAATACGTGCCCCTGCTGCACCAGCGCGCGGAAGTGACGCAAGAACAGCGCGCATAGCAGTGTGGCGATGTGCAGACCGTCTGAATCCGCATCCGCCAGAATGCACACCTTGTGATAACGCAACCCGGCAAGGTTGCTGGAGCCGGGCTCCACACCCAGCGCAATGCTGATGTCATGCACTTCCTGCGAGCCGAGCACCTGTGCGGGCTCGACTTCCCAGGTGTTCAGTATCTTGCCGCGCAACGGCAGAATCGCCTGGAATTCGCGATCGCGCGCCTGTTTGGCAGAGCCGCCAGCGGAATCGCCTTCCACCAGGAACAGTTCGGACCGCTCCGGTTCGCCACTGGTACAGTCCGCAAGTTTTCCGGGCAACGCCGGACCTGCGGTGACTTTCTTGCGCACCACCTGCTTGCTCAGTTTGAGGCGCTGCTGCGCATTCTCGATCGCAAGCTGCGCGATCTGCTCGCCGGCTTCGGTGTGCTGATTCAACCACAACGCAAACGCGTCTTTGACCACACCGGAAACGAAAGTTGCCGATTCGCGCGACGACAGGCGCTCCTTCGTTTGCCCCGAAAACTGCGGATCGGTCATCTTGGCCGACAGCACGTAGGCCGCACGGTCGCAAATGTCTTCCGGCGCAAGTTTCACACCGCGCGGCACCAGATTGCGGAATTCGCAGAACTCGCGCACCGCTTCAGTCAGGCCGGTACGCAGGCCGTTGACGTGCGTGCCGCCCTGGATCGTGGGAATCAGATTGACGTAGCTCTCGGAAAACACTTCGCCTGCGTCCGGCAGCCAGACCACCGCCCAGTCCGCGCCTTCGTTGTCGGACTGGAAACTGCCGGTGAACGGTTCGTCCGGCAAATACTCGCGGCCCTCCA